>CAVGHS010000013.1:0-32544 GCA_963629085.1 bacterium | reverse complement strand
CACATCCTGAATACTTTCCAGTTCTTCCTTTGTACCTCTCGGCTCATCCTTTTCTGTCAAAAGTTCGATGGATGCATCTTTGCCATCCCAATCCGTCGAAATGAAATCAGCGATCTTTACCGCAGATTTTCCGGTCATAAGAGCCACACCCTCAGAACCTTCTACATACTCAAACTTGCCATCCACACGTTTTACCGTATTATCTACCGCCTCCGTAACAAGGTCTGATTTGTTTTCATTTAAGAAAGCCTCGACCGTCGCCGTATCGGAAGTCAGGGAAATGACAAAATCCTTTTCCTTGCCTGCCTGCATATCTGCATTTGCCTTGAAGCGTTCGATCAGATTGCCTTCCTTGCCATAGTTGAGTGCCCGTTCTGTCACATCTGCATTCTTGGCGCAAAGACCGATGTCATCACCATCTGCCTCGATGCTCTTATCATCTGCTGTCAGCGTAAACGTCACATCCTGATACTGGTCTACATACTGCTGTACCACAGCATTTGCCTCATCTGCGCTCATACCGGATACGTCTGTCCCGCCAATGGAAATATGATCGGGAATGACCGAAGTATCCTGTGTCGTCTCATCCGTATTTTCTTCTGCTGCAACCTGCTGTACCGGGCATGCAAGACCTATACCGCATACGATCCCGAGTGCTGCAACTAACATTCTCATTCTATTTTTCATAATAACCTCTCATCATTATTATCTCTATTCTATCGGTTCAGAGTTCATTTTATACTACCTTGCCCCTGCTTTTCAATATCCAAAGAGACGAATATCGTTGACGTGGTCTGGCAGTTTTAGTATATTTTTAAAGAAGACAGGCAAGAAGCATCGTAGCAAGCATACATCCGATGATCACCAAAATGATCACAGCAGATGCGATCCTTCTTTTTTTTGACTGCTTATAGTATGTCATTTCAAACACCTCGCTTATGTTTTCATTTATTGATTTAAGAAACACATCGTAATGACGACTTTGTTTCAGAAAGGACAGGGTATGAAATTCCCTTTTTTAGCCATTTTCCTTGGCATTGGCATCGCTCTTGCCATCCGTTATAAAAGTCTGAACAAGAAACAGGAAGAAGACACACAGTCTTTCTGGGAAAGAGAGGCTGCTGCCAACGCGGCTCCTACTGCTGATCTTGACAATATTAAATATATTACCATTCCTCTGGATAAATTTCCACTGGGTTTCTCAAAAGATCCCAATATCTGCTCTCTGGAAAATACCTTACGAGATCTATCAAAAAAAAGGCTCTTAAATCTGACCGGAAAGACCAACACCGAATTAAAGGAAGCCTACGGCGTTGCCAACCTATCGACCATGCAGTCCATCGGCGAAGATTTTGATCTTTTGACCATTACCCTCAAGGACTACGGTGCCGCCCTGATCGAGCAGGGACTTTTGGCAGATGCCATCAGCGTCTTAGAATTTGGCGTTGCCATCGGTACCGACATCAGCCAGAATTACAACATGCTGGGCGACTGTTATCTGGCTCTGGGAAAGACGGACAAGATCTCTTATCTGATCGAACAGGTCGAGTCCAAAAATCTCATGCTTGCCCCAAGTATCCTGCGCCACCTGCGGGGACTTCTGTCCGAGGACAGTACAGACGGTCCCGTAAAGGCACCGGAAAACTTTGAGACCAGCCAGAAATAAGACACAAAAAGCCTGTATATACCAAAGTTTCTTTTGATATATACAGGCTTTTATTAGATCACATGCATGACATTGCGCAGTAGGATCTCGCCTCCTGCGACCCAGAGCAAAAGTGCCCCGGCAGCATAGGCTCCGGTCTTGGACTCAAAGCCAAAATGATATCCCGTGTAGATACCGGACACAACGACTAAGATCGAACATACCAGAATGACCATGCCCATCATAGCAATGGATGTACCGACAAAGCCACAGGCACAACCGGCACACAGGGTATAAAAACTGGTAACGGCAATGATCTTGATGTAGTCTCGCACACGAATATCATCCCTGCGCTTTTCCTGGACAAATTCACGTTTGATCGCCTTGACGATCAGGCGGATCCCCAAAAGGGCAAACACAACGGTTGCCACGATATATCCGATTTCTTTTGCATCCTGAATGATCTGATGCTGTTCCAATTCATAGCAGACAAAATAGCCGCCAAAGAAAAAGATCAACTGTAATAAGGTAACGATCGTACTCGCGATCATCAGCGACTTGCGCTTGATGTCTGCAAGCATGGCGCCCTCAATCTCCATTGCGGCAAAAATATCCAGACTAATGCCTGCAATAATCAATATATTCTCAATCCAACTCATGGAATCCTCCTACCGATAACTTCGAATCAAACTATGGTCTCTGTTGAAACCGCTATTTTAGTATAAGAGACTTGTCTGCTCCATTACATATGCAAACGCCGACCACTGTAATAAAGCACTATACATTTTAGAAGATATGTATAATCAACTGATGATCTCGATCATGGATTTCTGCGCCATGATCACGTACACTTCGACCAATTCCGCTATCGGCACCTGCATACCGCCCTCGATCCACTGCACGGCGACATTGCATGCCATATGGGCATAATAAGCCGCGATCCTCTCCGGGCTCAGCCAGGAATAGGTGATCTTTTCCCGCAATTTATCCTTGTTCATCCGCTGCAAGATCAGTTCCTGCACAGCATCTTCCATCATTTCCACAAAAGAATTCTGTCCCTCTAGGCGAACCGCCTTCTCATAGAATTCCTGCTCCTTTTCCATTGCGGTAAAAAGAAAGGTGATCCCCTCCCGCAAAAGTCCGTTATCAAACAGCGGCATTGCCGGCTCCATCAGATCTTCGCGCACGATCCACTCTAGCAATTCATACTTATCCTGAAAATGGTTATAAAAGGTCGGACGGATCACGCCTGCCTTGTCCGTTATTTCCTTGATTGTAATTTTTTCGATGGGTCTTGTCTTACTCAATTCTTTCAGACTTTCCGCAAGAATCACATCGATTCCATTCTTGCCCTGATTTGCCATATGCTCTCCTAGATCATTAGTTTTACAATGGTAATATTATATGCGCTCCTATCTCCGCGCAGGTTGATTTCTCTGCCATCCTCCAAGAGGCGGACCGTCGGTCTTTGCACAAAGCCCGAATGATTTTCCACAACGATCGCATGTCTGCCATCCGACAGGACGACTTCACTTCCCACCGGATAGATACAAAATCCTGCCACCATAGTCTCTACAACCTTGGGATCAAATTCCATGCCGGTGCGCGACATGATATACTCGATCACCTCCGCCGGCTGGTAAGACTTGCGTCCCGGCCGCTGCGAAGTCATGGTGTCATAAACATCTGTCGCCTTTAAGATCCTTGCATTGCGCAGCAGTTCCCTTCCTTTTAAATGGTTGGGATAACCACCGCCGTTGTACCATTCATGGTGCTGATAGACCGTCTCGTTGACCTGGTCGCCAAAGGAGTATTCTTTACACAGATACTCATAGCCCGCCCATGCGTGCTTCTTCATCTCGTCTTCCTCTGCCGGAGTCAGTTTGCGCGTCGCATTGACAAGATCCGGCAGGACAAGCACTTTCCCAATATCATGTAAGAATGCCGCTGTCACCAGATCATTCAGATCATCTTCCGGCAGTTCCATCTTTACGCCCAAAATACCAGCCATTACGCCGGTATTCATAGAGTGAAAATAAGTATAATCATTGTAAGTCTTGATATCGACCATGTTATACATGACGGCTTCGTTGGAGAGTACATCATTTACGACATTCTCAACGACCAGACGTACCAGACGTTCCTCTGCATCCAGTTCCACATCCTCAGCCGAACGGCAAAAGAACTGCTGGATCATGGATACCGCCTCGCTCTTGACCTCCGGACGCACGACATCCGTCACCTGAATATCTCTTGTGATCTCATCATCGATATAGACCCCAGCGGTTCCCAAAAACTTTATGTATGTAATATTTTCATTTGTCAATGATGTATTCGGCGCCAGAAGCATCCGCCCCGATGCATCATGAAGCCCCTGCCCCAAGACCATGCCCGGTTGCAGTTGCCCCGCTGGAACATATCGCATTATCTTACCTCTTTATTCGTCAAATTCCATAGTTACAAAGAAGCCCTTTGGCGTTTCTTTGATGTCTACGACCTTACCCTGACGCGACTTCAAACGCTCCAGGGTCGTATAATTGCCGGACATAGCATAAGCATGTTCCAGCGTATAGTAGTAGGAATTCGGGAGTTTGCTTTCCGTTACCGACAGGGTCTGTCCTACCTCAACCAGATTCTGCCTCTCCATCTTAAACTCCATCTGTCTCATAAATCTTTCGCCAACTTTCCTATCTTACATAAAATCATCCAGATTTTCTTCGTGAAGGATGGTGGAATCCACAAATTCCTTGGATGCCTTGTTGACCTTATGTACGATGAACATATCAGATAAGCCATCGTAGATCAGCATGATACCGATCAGGATCATGCCTAATTTGACCAGACCAAATGCATTACAGATGCAAAGCACACCTAAAACGATATTTAAGATCGCCATCAAAGGAATGCTCCACCAGTTGTGCGCCTTGGTCTTTTTGCCCTCGATGGCAAGGGAAAGATCCTGTACGCCATGCACCACCAAAAGGACACCGATTGCGATCGGGATGATGGACGCTACTGCCTGTGGGCTTAAGAACATCCAAAGACCGATCAGTGTGATAAGTAGCGAAACAATGATCGATGTATAAGACTTGATCTCATCCATCAGACGTGGGATCAGAGAAACGATCCCTGACACCATAAGGATAATGGCGATCACGCGCGCCAAGACTGTGATCACGGTTGCCGGCCATATAACCAGAAGTACCCCAAGTACCACGCTGAGCACTGCCGCCAAAGTTACATCTATCTTAATGCTTTTTAATTTATCCATCATAATGGTCCTGCCTCCTAGTTGTTTGCAATAAATGCCTTGATCTCATCTGCGCTCTGGTAGCCTACCGTCTGACCTGCCATCTGTCCATCCTTAAAAAGGAGCAAAGACGGAACGCTCATCACTCTATACTGCATAGCAAGATCCGGGTTGGCATCAACATCTACATTATAAACAGCGACCTGTCCTGCCATCTCCTCTGCCAAAGCATCCACAACCGGTGCCAGCATCTGACATGGTCCACACCATGTTGCGGAGAAGTCGACCAGTGCGACCTTTTCTGCCAAAACCTCTGTCATATCATTATTTGTAATCTTTTTCACCATAATAAATTCCTGCCTTTCCTGCCCTTTACGGGCACCTACATTTTATTATGTTCCATTGAATGAACATATATTATATAACACCTAAAATTTACAGTCAATTTTTTCAACCAAGAGTGACAGATAACGCAAAAGAGACTCTGCCGCAAAAGCAAAGACGACCATCAGAAGGACGCATACCTTGGACATAGCGCTCAAGGCAAACAACTGGTGGCAGAAGATCCCGGCAAAGATCAGTCCCGCGATATTGCCGATCACAATAGCGTATTTGATGCCGCTCATCGGTTTGGATATCTTGATCAGGATCATAAAACCGACCACGCATAAAAGCAGGGTCGCCGCTGTCGCAATATCTTCCGCCGGAAGGGAAAAGACCTGCCCGCAGACCACCAGGGCTCCGACTGCCAGAACATCCGTAAGTCCTGCCGGCAGTGCCCGTACCAAAACGCCTCGCATAAAATGTCCCTTGATCCGGTCGCGGTTTGGCTCCAGTGCCAGCAAAAATCCCGGTATCCCGATCGTAAACATACTGATCAAAGAAATCTGCGACGGCTCCAGCGGATAGGTGATCATAAAGACCGCCGAAAATACTGCCATCAAAAGCGAGAAGATATTCTTTACCAGGAAAAGACTGGCGGAACGTCCTACATTATTGACGACCTGTCTGCCCTCATAAACGACCTCTGGCATTTTAGCAAAATCCGAATCCAAAAGGACAACCTGTGCCGCCTGCGCACAGGCATCACTACCGGACGCCATAGCCACACTGCAATCGGCATCTTTCATTGCCAAGATGTCGTTGACACCATCGCCGGTCATGGCAACGGTATGTCCCGCCTCCTGCAAAGCCTTGACGATCCACTGCTTCTGTTTGGGCGTCACTCTGCCAAAGACAGTGTAACGTTCTACGGCATCCCTTATCTTTGCCTTACTATCCAGTGTCGTCGCATCGACATAATTTTCTGCCCCCTCGATTCCGGCACGTCTTGCCACCTCTGATACGGTCTGGGGATTGTCTCCCGAGATTACACGGATCGCCACATCCTGTTCTTTAAAATAGGAAAAGGTTTCCTTTGCATTGGCACGGATAGGATTGGACAAAGTCACATAGCCCAGTGGCAAAATGTCGTCCGCTTCCTGTCTTGCAAACAGAAGGACACGATAGCCTTTTTGCACATAAGGGGCAATCTCCTCTGCGATCGTATCATAGGAATCTTTCATAATAAATTCCGGTGCGCCAAGAAAATATCTGCCATCCGAAAATATCATACTGCCATATTTATTTGCCGATGAAAATGCCTCAATATGGGACGGTTTGCGTCTGCCTGCTCCCACTTCCGTCATCTTGTCTAAGGCTGCCCGCAACGCATCCATGGTTGCATTGTTATCTGTGGAGGCATAGACATAATCTGCCAACAAGCCTTGCAGGGTCGCCCGGTCCAATGCCCCTTTGGCATCCCCGGCTCCATTTTCTTCCATGACCTGTCTGCGCCATAAAATATGGGAAACCTGCATCCCCGGCTCCGTGATCGTTCCTGTCTTATCCACGCAAAGGACATCGACCCGCGATAAAGTCTCAATACTTTTCATATCGTGCAAAAGCACCTTTTTGGTCGCCAGCCGGATCGTTCCCAGTGCCAATGCGATCGTCGCCAGAAGATAGAGTCCCTCCGGTATCATACCAATGACTGCCGCCACGGCTGCCGTCACACTGCGGGCGATCGTTTCGTCATTATAGAAATAACTCTGCCAGAATAAGATCAAGCCGATCGGTATAATGGCAAGTCCTACCCACTTGACCAGTTGGTTGATGGACCGGATCATCTCGGACTGCTCCGTGCGCTCCATGGACTTGGCTTCCAGTGACAACTTGGATATATAAGAATCCATACCTACATGGGTCAGCCTTGCATAGCACTGGCCGGACACCACAAAACTGCCGGACAAAAGTTCGGCTCCCTGCGTCTTTTTGATCTCATCGGATTCGCCCGTCAAAAGGGATTCATTGACCGCGATCTCGCCGGAGATCACGCTGGCATCCCCACAGATCTGGTCGCCTGCCCGCAAGAGGATCACATCATCCTCGACCAGTTCTTCCGAAGCGACCTGCTTTTGACTGCCGTCGCGCACCACGATCGCATGCGGAGCGTTTAAGATGCTCATCTTTTCCAAGGTGCGTTTGGCACGGATCTCCTGGATAATGCCAATCAAGGTATTTGCAATGATGATCGGTAAAAAAGTCAGATTGCGGAAAGAGCCCACCAGACATAAAAGAATCGTGATCACAAGAAAGATGAAGTTAAAATAAGTAAAGGTATTCGAGCGTATGATCTCTGCGGTCGTCAGTCCCGTACCCACATCCGCATGATTGTCCTTTCCCTGCCGGATCCTTTCTTCTACTTCTGCCGCGCAAAGACCTCTGATCTTGGTCTCTGTATCCTTGTCCTCAGGGAATCTTGTCATAAAGTGCCACGCTCCTCACTGCCATTTCTTACCATCAGAATAAAGCATGACACCTTATTTCGCAATAAAAAATCCATAAAGATTTTCTTAAATTTTCTTTATTTTCGGAAGCCAAACAGCCCCTTCTTTTCGTATGGCTTGCTCTCATAAGAGACCAGATCATAACCGATGGCTTTGATCTCTTTTTTCAGCCATGGGATATCCAGTTCATTCTCACTGATAATGATGGTCTCACCGTCTTTTGCAGAGGATGTGACCTTTTTGATCTGGCAGTTCTTGCGCACGACATCATTCATATGTGCCTCACACATTCCGCACATCATTCCATCGATCTTTAACCTTGTCTGTATCATAATTTCGTTTTCTCCTTTCCTTTTATACCCCCATAGGGTATCTAAATATAGATATACTCCTGCTTTTTTCTCCTGTCAAGCCCTTTTGTTAGGTTTTACTAACCTTGCACTTTCTCACTTTATCTCATTAAATTGCAGGCAAACTATTGAAATCCACAGAAAGAACCTATATAGTAGTGGTTGGAGCAATTTTCGAGATGAAGTTTGCAGGAAAACGACCTTAGCGTCTACCGAAGGAGTAACACTCTCAGGTGCCGGCTACACCGGTGCAACTGCAAATGGATCGACTCTCTGGAGACACCCGGACAGAATGAGCCGGGGGCCGAAGGTGCAAGATGCGTATGTCTTGATACGCAGGAATCTCTCAGGCAAATGGACAGAGAAGATAACAATCTTTCTATTTTCTTTCCAATCTCTCCACAAGAATTTTGCATCCCTTATTAAAACGAAAGAGGTATGAAAAAATGTGGAACTTTATCAATGATTTTTTAACAGCAGTCGATGATTTTGTATGGGGCGTTCCCCTCATGGTGCTGATCCTGTCCGGCGGACTTCTCCTTACCATCCGGCTTGGGCTCTTGCAAATCCGCAAACTCCCACTGGCACTCAAATGGATGGTCAAAAACGAGGAAGGAGGACACGGTGAAATTTCCAGTTTCTCGGCACTTTGTACTGCCTTAAGCGCTACCATCGGAACCGGTAATATCGTAGGTGTCGCAACTGCCGTCTGCGCCGGTGGTCCCGGAGCACTCTTCTGGATGATCGTTGCTGCTTTCTTTGGTATGGCCACCAAGTATTCCGAAGGCTTGCTTGCCGTCAAATATCGTGTCGTTGCCCCAGATGGACACAGCCTGGGCGGACCTTTCTACTATATTGAACAAGGCATGGGCAAAAAATGGACCTGGCTTGCCAAGTTGTTTGCCTTCTTTGGCGTATGCGTCGGTCTGTTTGGTATCGGAACTTTCAGTCAGGTAAACGGTATTTCTTCTGCCGTACATAATTTCTTTGACCCAACCGATGCACACACGGTCAAGATCTTACCTTTTCTTGGCGAATATTCCTGGGCGGTCGTCATCGCCTCTTTGGTACTTGCCTTTTGCGTTGCCGCTGTACTGATCGGCGGTGTCAAGAGAATCGCAAACGTCAGCCAGATCATCGTTCCTTTTATGGCGATCATCTATGTTGTATTTGTGTTGATTCTTGTCATCTGCAACATTTCACAAGTGCCGGCAGCCTTTAAGACCATTGTCGTTGCAGCCTTTGATCCCAAAGCCGTCACCGGTGGTATCGTCGGTTCTATGCTGGTTGCCATGCAAAAGGGTGTTGCCCGCGGTATCTTTTCCAACGAAGCCGGTCTTGGTAGTGCACCGATCGCAGCTGCTGCCGCAAAGACCAAAGAGCCGGTACGTCAGGGTCTTGTCAGCATGACCGGTACCTTCATCGATACCATCATCATCTGTACTCTGACCGGACTTTCCATCGTACTGACCGGTGCATGGCAGGTAGACGGATTGGAAGGTGTTGCCGTGACGACCTATGCTTTCCAGCAGGGACTTCCTTTCCCGGCGGAGGTATCTTCCTTTATCCTCATGCTCTGTCTGGTATTCTTTGCTTTTACGACCATCTTAGGTTGGGATTATTACAGCGAGCGCTGTCTGGAATATCTGACCGGCGGCAACATGAAGGCTGTCAAAGTCTTCCGCTGGGTATATATCTTTGCGGTCTTTATCGGACCTTATATGACCGTCAGTGCTGTCTGGACCATTGCCGACATCTTCAACGGTCTCATGGCTCTGCCAAATATGATCGCCCTCTTCGCCTTAAATGGTGTAGTTGTGGCTGAGACCAAGAAATTCTTTGAACGACATAAAAATGGAGAGATCCAATAGTTTCCTTCCAAGCAAAAAACGGGAGCCTGTGGCAGATCATATCAGCCACAGGCTCCCGTGCTTTAATTCTCTATTCTTATTTTTCCACCAATTTTCTTGCCATCTTCAGCACTCTGGTCGCATTGATCTTGACCTGTTTTTCGGAAACATGACCTTCCTGAATACCCTTTTTCAGATCTTCAAAATCGCCCTTGCCACCCGGCATAAAGAGGTCGCCACCGGCAGCGGCTACATATCTCGCCTGAGAGTTGCGGTAGGTAGAACGCTTGTCAGCCGCCTGTGCGATCACCCAATCGGTCATGACAATACCTTCATAACCATATTCACAGCGCAGGATATCCTCGATCAAGCCTCTGTTTTCTGCGGTATGAGTGCCGTTTAAGAGGTTGTAAGAGGTCATCACAGCGTGCGGTTGGGACTCTTTCACGCAGATACCAAAGCCCTTGAGATAGATCTCACGCATGGCACGCTCGGAAACATGGCTGTTGTTGCAATAACGGTTCAATTCCTTATTGTTTGCCGCATAATGCTTGATGGTCGTACCACAGCCCGGATGCTTCTGCACGCCCTTGGTAATGGCTGCTGCCATCAGACCGGAAATCAGCGGATCTTCGGAATAATACTCAAAGTTTCGTCCGCAACGGATAGACCGGTGGATATTGAGTGCCGGAGCCAGCCACAGATGCACGCCAAACATTTCCATCTCGTAGCCTACGATATCGCCATACTTTTCTGCCAGTTCTGTATTAAAGGACTGGGCAATGGCGGTACCGATCGGGATTGCCGTACAGTACTGTGTCTTGATCTCTGTGCCAGCCTTTGGTCTCTTATTGCCGCCGGATAAGAGGTTCATAAGAAACAGCATAGGCTTTGACATATAATCCATAAAACTTTCCGGAATACCTGCCTGGCCTACCGCATGCAGTCCCTTCTCATCACAATAGTATTCTTTTGCCAGACGAAGTCCCGCAGGACCATCTGCCATGACAAGGGATGGAAAATCCTTGACGTAGGTAGTCGTCTCTCCTGCTGCACCGCAGACCTGTGATCCGGCATTGCCGATAATGGATGCCAGCCCACCCTTGTTCGGGTCATGTCCACCGATATTCATAAGGGCTGCCTCATCGATAGAAAGTGCCTCCACTTCCGGCAGGATCTCATAGTCAGGCTCATAATCTACCTGCTTTGCCACAAAATCATCTGCACTTAAGGTAATGACACAGATGTCTGACGAAATGTTTTCCGCATCGCCAGTCTCTGCACGCAGGTCTACAAACCCCGGATCTCCTAAGACGTTCTTTGCCCGCAAAGTCGCAACACTTTCTTGTAGACGAAGCAAGGCAACCGGAATCGTGTCCCTGCTGCTTGCGCCCATACGGACGATATAATTGCCAGCCTCCAGGATATAACTTGCGCTTTTCTCATCATAGGATGCGAAGTCAGACAGAGCAAATGTCACAGACACTTCCTGGCTTTCTCCCGGTGCCAGTTCCTTGGTCTTGGCGAAACCGCACAGATCCTGATATGCCTTATCCAGCTCGATACTTGGGGCGGATACATAGACCTGCACCACCTGCTTACCTGCCCGCTCTCCGGTATTGGTTACCTGGGTGCGTACGGTGATCTTATCGCCTTCTGCACTGACCCCGGACAATGTCTGGTCAAACTCTGTATAAGACAAACCGTAACCAAACGGAAAGAGTGTCTTTTTGTGGAAAGTATCAAAATAGCGGTATCCTACATAGATACCCTCCCGGTATCTGGTATCGTTGATGTCCTCGAAGTCATCCATCGGTGCATACTGATCCCAAGCTGCCCAGGTCGTTGCCAGTTTGCCGGATGGATTCTGTCTGCCAAGCAAAATATCTGCAAGGGCAGTTCCGGTATCTACACCCAGTTGGGAAAGTACCAAGATATTCTTGACATCTGCCACATCGGACAGATCGACCACACCGCCGACATTGAGTACCAGCATGAATTTGTCATATTTTTCATTGAGGGCTAAAATATCCCGCTTTTCAGTAGCAGATAACTTGATCTCGCCCTCTTCCACCGTTCGGTCATTGCCCTCACCGGAGATACGTGACAGTACATAAATTGCCACATCTCCCTCACCATCCAGCGGGATCTCGTAGTTTGGCTCCGGCATGACTTTTCCCATGGCATAGATCATGACATTCTGATGATTTGCCTTGGCTTCGGCTTTCATACGCTTGATAAAATCAGCCTTTGCCTCCACACGCTTGGCATCATAGGCATCCAGCCATGCCTTGGTCGTGATCTCAAAGCCTGCCTGCTGCAAGCCCTCTTCGATATTGACCGAATAGTGTGAATTGACCTCACCGGATCCGGTTCCGCCTTTTACGGTCAGGCGCACGCCACTACCGAAGGCTGCGATCCTGCCCGCCTTTTCCAGCGGGAAGCAGCCGTCCTTTTTCAAGAGCACGGTACACTCGGCAAGTGAGCCCTTGACCGCCTCTGTATGCTTCTTTTCATATTCCATTAGTTCCATAAAAATAAAGTCCTCCCTGTTCGTATGAGCATTTGATACTTCATGCATTTTATACTCATTATAAACGGGAAGGACTTTATCCACTATCAAATTTTTGATTTCTTTGTCAAATATTTCGGCAATTATGCAAGTGCTTTACGATATTTTTCTACCATCTGGGCATACTCTGCATCGCGTAGGGTCTTTTCCTGTGGGTTCATGGCAAAAACACCGCCCCATTCATACTCGTTTTCATACTTTGGAACCAGATGAAAATGCAGATGATGTCCGGTATCGCCATAGGCACCGTAGTTGACCTTGTCTGGATGGAAGATCTCATGCATGGCATTTGCAACCTTGGCAATATCCTCCATGTATGCGGCTCTTTCTTCCGGGCTCAATTCGATCAACTCGCTCACATGCTTCTTGTGGGCAACGATCACTCTGCCCGGATGGCTCTGCTCCTTAAATAAATATACCTTGGAAGTCGGAAGTTCACAGATCTTGATGCCAAAAGCATCGACCAGTTCTCCCTCTACGCAATATGCACAATTTTGATCTATCATGTCCTGATTCTCCTCTCGTCTTTCTTTTGTAACTGTCTATCATTATACGCAGTTTAAAGACAAATGGCAATGCATGACTTTCGACTTCTTTGTAGGACTGGATGCTCCCTTGTAGCCGTTTTTTGCCGTCAGCGTTTTCATAAAAGGTAGGCCCAGTATAATTTTTCGGTATCCGGTGCTTTCACCATCCTTTCCTTTTTTTCATAGGTTAGACGTGCTTTCTTCTATTTCGTTACAAATTTTATCAAAAAATTTTGTATCTCCAAAAATCCGTTGAATTTCCTACATTATTATACTATAATAGACCCGATTTAAAAGGAGAAGAAGAATGGTTAATTTTAAAGAAGATGAACAGTTAAAAACTCTGAATCACTCTTGTGCCCATGTCATGGCACAGGCGATCAAGCACCTTTACCCAAATGCCAAATTCTGGGTAGGACCTGTCGTAGCAGAGGGATTCTATTACGATATCGATCTTGGGGATGATGTCATCCGTGACGAGGACATCGAAGCGATCACCAAGGAAATGAAAAAAGTCGTAAAATCCGGCAAAAAGATCATCCGCCGCGAAGTGACCAAGGAAGAAGCCTTGGAAATGTTCAAGGATGACCCTTACAAACTGGATCTGATCGCTGATCTTGAGGATGGCAACATCACCGTTTACGATCAGGGCGATTTTACCGACCTTTGTCGTGGACCGCATGTAGATAATGTAAAGCTCTGCAAGTACTTCAAGTTGATCCGCCACTCCGGTGCCTACTGGAAGGGCGACAGCAAGAACAAGATGCTCCAGCGTATCTATGGTGTATGTTTCCCGACACCGGAAGAACTGGACGCTCACTTACAGTTATTAGAGGAAGCCAAGGAAAGAGATCACAGAAAGATCGGCAAAGACATGAACCTCTTTATGGTAGACGATCTGGTTGGTCGTGGTCTTCCTATGTTCCTGCCAAAGGGATATACCATCTGGCAGGAATTGGAAAATTATATCAAGCATAAAGAAAGAAAACTGGGTTATCTCCATGTTATGACCCCTTGCGTGGGTACCGTAAATCTTTACAAGACTTCCGGTCACTGGGATCACTACAAGGAGAATATGTTCCCACCAATGGAAATGGAAGGTGAATCCTTTGTCCTGCGTCCGATGAACTGCCCGCATCATATGATGATCTACGCAAACAGAAGACATTCTTACAAAGACCTGCCGATCCGTATCGGTGAGATCGCGCATGACTTCCGTTATGAGTCCAGTGGAACCTTAAAGGGTATCGAACGTGGCAGACATTTCTGCCAGAATGACGCCCACCTTTTCGTGACACCGGAACAGATCAAAGAAGAATTTACCAGCGTTGTAAATCTGATCTTTGATACCTACAAGGATTTTGGAATTACCAATTATCGTTGTGTACTTTCCCTTCGTGATCCGGAGAACAAAGAAAAATATCATGACGATGATGAAATGTGGAATACAGCAGAAGATGCACTGCGTGATGTTTTAAACAGCATCGGTATCGAATACACCGAGGAGATCGGAGAAGCCGCTTTCTATGGTCCAAAACTTGATGTAAACGTACAGCCGGCGATTGGTAATGAGATCACACTCTCTACCTGCCAGTTGGACTTCTGTCTGCCTGCCAAGTTCAATCTCTACTACATTGACAGCAATGGCGAAAAGCAGACACCGGTCGTATTGCACCGTGCCATCTTAGGATCCTTGGATCGCTTCATGGCTTATATTCTGGAGGAGACCAAGGGAAATCTTCCTACCTGGCTTGCTCCTGTTCAGGCGCGAGTTATGCCGGTCAAGACCGATGATGATGGACTGAATGCTTATGCACAGGAGATCGTAGATGCCTTGGAAGAAGCAGGCGTCCGCGTAGAACTGGACAACCGTGCCGAAAAACTCGGCTACCGTATGCGTGAGGGGCAGGTACAGAAAGTTCCTTACTTGCTTGTTGTCGGTTTCAACGAAAAGGATGACCGTACTGTTTCCTTCCGTCTGCACGGCGAAAAAGAAACCACTGTCCTTCCTTTGGATGACTTTGTAGACAAGATCAAGACAGAGATCGCTGAGAAATCCAGAGAGCACATTCATGTGAATTAAATATTTGTGTATGCAAAAATGCCTACCATGCGGTAGGCATTTTCTTATGCTCTTATACTGTGCTTTATGCTTTATAGTTTTCCGCCATAGACCGGGAAGCCACTGCTGGCACCGTAACTTTCGATCTTCTTGAAGTTCTTTAAGATTTCCATATCCTCGGTACTGATGGTAAAGTCCAGATCTGCATTGGATCTCATATGGTCCGGATTTGCTGTCTTTGGAAGGGAGATAGCACCCAACTGCAAGGTATAACGGATGCAGAGTTGCGGCACGGATACCCCATATTTATCTGCCATCGTCTGGATTTCCGGCTGATGCAGGATCTCACCATGCGCGATCGGAGAATATGCCTCCACGACAATATCATTCTTCTGGCAATAGTCTACCAGTTCTGCCGGTGTGTTGCTGATATGCAATAAGATCTGATTGACCATCGGCTTGATCTCGGCTGTTTCCAACAGACTTTCGATATCTTCTTTCTGGAAGTTCGATACACCGATCGCCTTTAACTTGCCAGCCTTATAAGCATCTTCCAAGGCTTTCCATGCCGCGCGGTTTCCCTCCACATATCTGTCCTCAGACTGGTTGACCTCAACCCAAGGCTGTGGAGAGTGGATGATCATCATATCCAGATAATCCAGTCCCATTTTCTCCAAGGTCTCATCAATGCTCTTTGCCGCTTCTTCATAAGTCTTATACTCTGCCGCAACCTTAGATACAACAAAAAGTTCATCTCTTGCGACACCGCAATTACGGATGCCCTCGCCGACACCGTGCTCATTGCCATAAGCCTGCGCCGTATCGATATGACGATAACCGATCTCTACGGCTGCCTTTACGGCATCTGCTACCTTGTCATCATCGATAAACCATGTGCCCAGTCCCAACTGTGGCACTTTTAGGCCATTATTTAATGTCAAATAATTCTGATACATATTGTTCTCCATTTCCTTTTTACTGTAATTTTCCATATTCTTCGTCTGTCACCGGCAGACACCATTCATTGGAAGTTTCCTCGCCCGGCACTTCGATGGCAAGATGTGAGAACCAGGAATCCGGGGCTGCCCCATGCCAATGTTTGACTTCTGCCGGAATATTGATACAATCGCCCGGTTTCATCTCCACTGCTTCTTTGCCCTCTTCCTGATAATAGCCACGTCCGGCTACGCAGACAAGGATCTGACCGCCACCGGATTTTGCATGATGGATATGCCAGTTGTTGCGGCAGCCCGATTCAAATGTCACATTAAAAACGCCCACCTGACTGGTAGAAACCGGTGCCAGAAAACTGCGTCCGCTAAAATACTGGGCGAACCCGTCATTTGGATTGCCAATCGGAAATACCATTTCCTTGGCATGGGCTCTCATCGCCTCGTCCTCATATGGGAGATCTCCCTCGCCCACATTCCAGACTTCCTTTGCCAGATTAAAAACTGCCCAGCCCTTTGGCCAGCCCGCATAAAAAGCAACATGCGTGATGATCGCCGCAATCTCTTTTTGCGTCACCCCATGTGCCTTGGCATTTTCCAGATGAAATTTCAGGGAAGAATCCGTGATACCGGATGCCATCAGGGCTACCACGGTAATAATACTTCTGGTCTTTACATCAATGTCTTCATTGTTCCAGTTCTCTCCAAAGAGAACATCATCATTATAATGCGCAAATTCCGGTGCAAATTCACCGAGTGCATTTCTTCCTGCTGTCTGTGTGATCTTTGCCATCAAACACACCTCCAAAATCAAAAGAATGCGTAAAAAGCATCCATTGCTAACTTACGCATTCATTATATAATCCTATGTTCTATTATGTCTAATACTTATATAGTATGTCGTATTATGCCTTATAGGCATTCAAGTCTTTTATAAAACATTCTACTGCCGGAGAATAAGGGATATTTCTTCTCCATGCAATGACCGTACTGGTTTCTATGCCCGGAGATAACCTTTTTTGCACCAAAAGATCCTCTCGCCAGTAACGTACCGCACCTTCAATGGAAATGGGATAACCAATACCTTCCAAAGCCAGCACACCGGCATTGGTGCCCAGATTGCTGGTTGCTACGATATGCAGTTTTTGAAAATCCTTGCCAAACCAGTTTGCCAATTCACTCTGTATATTGGTTCGCTCCGGCAGGATCAAAGGCAGGGGTTTTAAATCTTCTTTTGTGATCACGTCCTTTTTTGCAAGCGGGTCATCTGCTTTCATTGCTACGACCCAATGATCGCTTCCCGGCAGACGGATATAGTCCAGATTTTCTGTGCTGACGGGTTCCAGGAAAATTCCAATATCCACGATTCCCTTGCTCATCATTTCCAGGATCGTATCTGCCGTTCCCGTATGTATGGCAAATTGTACCAAGGGATATTTTTCGCTATAGGCTTTACATATTTTTGCCAGCGTTTCCACCGCCATGAACTCGCCACAGCCAATCGTGATCTTTCCGGCGATCGGTTCCTGATTCCCGCGCAGTTCATCCACAATTTTTTCTTCCATATCCACGATTTCCAGCGCACGTCGTCTCAACAGAAGTCCTTCTTCTGTCAGGGTGATGCGATGGCCGCTCCGGTCAAAAATACTCACACCCAGGTCTTTTTCCAGTGCCGCCAGTTGGCGCGATAAGGTCGGTTGTGTAATATGCAGGACTTCTGCTGCCTTGGTAAAACTCTGTTCTTTTGCTACCGTAAGAAAATATCGGAGTACCCGGATTTCCATCATCTATCCTCCTGCGTCATGTGCCTGTAAGCGACCACTTTATGCCCGATATTATAACACATATCCTCTAATTTGCTAGGACATCCTTCTTTTTCGGCTCAGATAAAGATAAAAGAGCACATTTAAAATAATACCGACAGTCGTCGATACCGGAGCCGCAAGTCCGATCTTTGTCAGGCTGGCGTTTGGCTGGATGCTCATGACATAGGCAAACGGCAGACGTACCAAAAGGGTCTGCATCAAGCCCTGTACCATGACCCAGAGTGTCTGGTTATTGCCATTGAAATACCCGATCATAGAAAAGAGCACTGCCGTTACGATCGTCTCCGGCGCAAAACCCTTGAGGTAGGCAAAACCATTGGCTATGACGGCTGCATCTGTCGTAAAAATGCCGGATAAAAGATCTCCCTTTAACATCACAAGGGCAAAAACAGCACAGCCAAAGACCAGACCTATGCCAATGCCCGTAAACATGGCTTTCTTGGCACGCTTCTGGTTGCCCGCGCCCACATTTTGTGAGACAAAGGACGCCATGGACTGCATGAGAGAACTCGGGATCAGCATGGCAAAGTTGACAATCTTGCATGCCACGCCATAACCGGAGGACGCCTCTAATCCCAGACGATTGACAAAGGCGCACAGGGCGAGGAAAGAAAGTTGGGTCAAGAACTCCTGTAAAGCCAGCGGCAATCCGATTGACAAGAATTTTTTACACTGAGGGTTAAATCCAAAATCAGACTTTTGCACTGTAAATGGTAATTTCTTTTTGACCAGCAGACCAATCGCACAAGCAACGCTGACCGCCTGCGCCATGACCGTTGCCAATGCTGCGCCTGCCGCATCCCGATGAAATCCCGCTACAAAAACCAGATCTCCTATGATATTTACAATGCACGCGACAAGAACAAACAGAAGTGGCGATTTACTGTCCCCCAATCCTCGAAAGATTGCAGCCAGAAGATTGTATGCCACAATAAAAAAGATGCCACAACCACAAATGCGGACATAAGACGCAGTCAGGGTAAGCGCCTCCTGCGGTGCCTGCATGAGAACGGAGATCGGCTTGGCAAGAAATACCAAAAGAGCGAAAAGTACCGCTGATACCACGGCAAATACCGCAACTGCCCCACCAAGGACAGCCCCAATGGCTTCTTCTCTCTTTTCGCCTAAATATCTTGCGATCAGGACGGTGACTCCCATGGCTAGTTGTGTCACCACAAAGGTCACCAGATTAAGGATCTGACTCCCGGTCGATACCGCAGAAAGTCCCTCGGTCGAACCAAACCGACCTACCACCAAAAGATCCACCGCTCCGTATGCCGCCTGCAAAACTAAGGCTCCCAAAATGGGCAGCATAAACCAGAATAACTTTTTTAAAATACTTCCCTGTGTAAAATCTGCTTTATCATTCATCGATCGTAATGCTCCTCTCTGCCATGATCTCATACATCTTTTCGATCGTCCGGATCATATTGTCTGCTTCTTCTTCTGTAATGCCATCAAAAAATGGCTGGATCTGGCGAAAATACTGCCTGTCATATTTTTTTAACAAACTCTTTCCTGCCTCGGTAAGCGAAAGATAGGTGATCCTGCCATCACTTTCGGAACTCTGCTTGTGCAGATAGCCTCTGCCTTCCATCTCCTTGACAGTGCGTGTCACGCCCGGACGAGGGATAGATAAAGCCTCACTGATGTCAGAAACCTTGACACGGATCCCCTTTTTTTCCAGCATGGTGATCGTGTCTAAATAATGAATATAGGAAGGGCTGACTCCCTCCGGCAGGGGTGGCAGGAGTTCCCGCACCCGCTTCGCCTGATAACAGGCATCAAACATCGACTTGATCGTTTTTATTTCCATAATTTCTCTCCATATAGTTACCTTTGTTAATTACCATTGGTAATTATATGGGTAATCTTCGCTTTTGTCAATATAATAAAAGACTGGTCGTCCTGGCAAGACCGGAGACCGGCGTCTTTTCTTACGCTTTATATTCTTCTTTTTCCTTTTTTGCCAGATGGTTGAGCCATGCTTGCGGCAGTCCCATGGCAAGGATGATCCCGATAACGATCGCTCCTGCTGTCTCGATCGTTTCCCTTCCCTTGGTCGAAAACATTTCCATATTACCGCTGATCAGATAAAACGCCGTGTAATAAATGCCGGCTCCAGGTACCAATGGGAAAATACCTGACAGCAGATATACCGTTGCCGGATGTCTGCGGACGACAGCAAAAATACGAGAAAGCAAGGTCAATGCCAGCGTTGCCACGATTGTCGCCAGCATCAGATGCCAGCCTTGTAAATGCAGATATTCATAGACAAGCCATCCCAAACCACCTGTCACGCCGCATAAGCCCCATTCTGATTTTGGTGCCTGAAACAGAACTGCAAAAGCTAAGGTCGCGATCATAGCGATAATAAAATGCAGCAAAATCGTTCCGATCATAACATGACACCTCCCAAACTCTGAAAAATATAGATTGTCAGACCCACGCCAACCGAAATAAAGAGCGCAGTCAAAAGTGCGTCCAAAAGATGGATCACGCCCGACAGATAATCACTATTATAAAAATCACGGATGGAGGTCGTAAAGGCGATCCCCGGTACCAATGGCATGATACATCCGATCACGATCTTATCTTGCGAAACCGGCAGTCCCAACCGCATAGGAAGCAGACTCAGGGCTGTCACAAAGATACTACAGATGAGCAAATTAGCAAAGCGACCAACATGGTGCTTTTCAAACCATAGCATCAGAAGTTGTAATAAAAGCCCAATGCCAAAGGCGATGGCACCATCTAAAAAATTTGCTCCGAACAAGATAGCAAAACCACCGGATCCGATACCGGTACAAAGGACACGGATCCAAAGCGGATCCTTCCTGTGATGTATGATGGCATCCAAGCGCTCCCAAGCCTCAGGTATCGTGCATTTTTTAGCGCAAATATCTCTGGCTAACTGGTTAAGTTTGGAAATCTTTAACAAGTTGACACTGCCTAAGGGCACATGCCGGATCATGCTACAGGCATCTTCCTTACCCTCATTGGCACTGGCAAAGATACCATTGGATAGCACATATACATCATAGTCCTCTAACTGATATGCCGCCATGATCTTCATGACGGTATCTTCCACACGGTAGATCTCACCGCCATTTTGAAGCATGGCGTCGCCGATTTCCACTGCAAGCGTCAATACATCTCTGGTCTCATTCATGTTGTAAGTTCCTCACTTTGGTTATTTGTATCACTTGCGCACCAATCCGCATACAACCTCACAGTGATCGGTCAGCGGGAACATGTCATAGGGGCGCATCTTTACCACCTTGTATCCGCGGCGGAACCACTTCAGATCCCGTGCCAGAGTCTGTGGATTGCAGGAAACATAGACCACGCGTTCCGGTGCCAGTGCGATCACTGCATCAATAAATTCCTTGGTACTGCCCGCCCGCGGCGGATCCATCAGAACCACATCAAAGTGCTCCTTTTTCGCAGCCGCCTTACAAATATATTCCGTAGCATCCTGGCAGACAAAGCAGATATTCTTTACCTGATTGGTCTTGGCATTGGTAATGGCATCCCGCACGGCATCCCGGTTCAATTCCACGCCGGTAACCTCTTTTGCATCCCTTGATGCGATTATGCCAATCGTACCTGTACCGCAATAGGCATCCAAAACTCTTTCTTTTCCGGTCAGTCCAGCCATGGCAATGGCTCCCTGATACAGATGCTTGGTCTGCACCGGATTGACCTGATAGAAAGACTTGGCAGAAATGCGAAAACGCATGCCCAATAGTTCATCGACAATATAGCCCTTGCCATAGAGGACTTTCTCCTGTTCCCCTAATACCATACTGGTATTGCGTCCATTCACATTTAAGACCACGGTCGTGATCTCCGGATGCATCTGACGTAAAGCCTTGACAAAGTTATTTTTTGACGGCAGGATCGGTGACGCAATGACCAGAACCACCATGATCTCTCCTGTCGCGTGTGCATGCCGCACCAATACATGACGCAGAAGTCCGTATCCCGTATCCTCGTTGTACGGCTTGATCTTAAAAGACCGCAAAAGCCCCCGGATGTCGCGGATGATCGCCGTAGACTGCTTGTCCTCCAAAAGACAGGACTCAATATCCACGACACGGTGACTGTCCTTTTCATAGGTTCCGCAAATGACCTGACCATTTTTCTTCTGCGCATAGACTGCATGCACTTTATTGCGATAATAATATGGGTAAGACATACCAACGATTGGCTCGACCTTGCCAAATTCCCGCAATAACTTTGCTACGCGTTTTTCCTTTTTGTGTAATTGTTCCTCATATGGTATGCCACTATACTCACAACCGCCACATTTCTTATGGTAAGGGCACTCCTGTCTCTCTCTTGTCTCTTGCTTTTGCATTTTCTTATTATAACCTGCCTGTATTTTCTCTGCCATCTCTCTACCCCGCGATCCACTGTCCCAGCAATGCTGCCAGAATACCTGATACAAATCAGTATAACATATGCCGGGCATGATCCGCTGTTTTTCTTTTATATCTTTTAGACTACCTGCTCTATCGCATCCTCCACCCAGGGCACTCTGGCGGCAAGCACGACCGCAGAGGCACTTTCCACATTTTCCTCATTATCATCAAAAAAGATATGCGCTCCGAAAGCCTCTAATACCTGACTCTTGTCCATGCCACCCATAAAGAAAGCCTCGTCGATCCGAATCCCCCACGCACGCAGAGTTCGGATCACACGTTCATGCGCGGGTGCGCTCCGCGCCGTCACAAGTGCAGTACGGATAATCGGCAGCCTGCTATCCGATTTCCGCCCTATCATGTCCTCATTTTCAACCCTCTGCTGCAATTCTGAGATCAACTGCAAAACATGGGCAAAAGGTCCCGGACGCAGCGGAACATCCGCAAGTTCTCTTTCCTGTGCACAAAAAGCCTCTACGCCCTGCTCTTGAAACGTGCGCTCTGCCTCCCCGGAAAATAAGACCGCGTCCCCATCAAAGGCTATGCGGATTTCCAAAGGCCGCGTGATCTGCCCTCGCATATAGGCATGCCGATAGGTCCCCGGGAAAGCCCTTGTCAAAGCAGAGGTCACGCCATTTTCCAACTCTCCTCTGGGAAGCAGGACACCAGCGGCTATTCCCGATTGCAGGGCATTCTTGACCTCCTCTGCATTAAAGGATAAATACAGATCCACGCCATAGGCACGCAGATAGGGTGCTATGGCTCCGCCACTCGTCAAGGCAGCCCGCGTAATATCCAACCCATAATACTCGATCGAGTGAAAAATACGGAGTGCCGCATCTGCACTGTTCTTTGACATGATGACCACCTCGATCTGCCGCCTGTCCTCCCCCCGGTTCAACGCCAGAAAAGCCTGAACCAAGGCAAACGCCGCTCCCGGTGCTAAGACTTCTTTTTCATGTGTGATCTGATAAGCCACATAAGCCTCGACTCCTTGATTTTCAAAGATGGCATTTTCCTCTTCCAAATCGAATAAAGCACGGCTGGATATGCCGATCGTGAATTTTTTCTGCATAAAAAACACCCCTTTCGCCAGATGTCATCCATTTCCTGTGATTCCATCTTAGCAAAAGAGGTGTCCCATTATTGTCTCTATTTGTTACTGCGTCTCCAAATATGCATCTTGTCTGCTTCTTCGATCAACCAATCTCTGAAGTCCGGATGCGCAATGGAAATGATCTTCTCCGTTCTTTCCCAAGTAGACAGACCCTTTAAGCAAACCTTTCCATATTCTGTAACCAGATAATGCGTGTTGGCTCTGGTATCCGTAACGATTGACCCCGGCGCCAATGTCGGCTGGATACGGGATTCTACCGTGCCATCTTTTCTGGTAAAGGTGGAAGAACAGCACACGAAACTCTTACCGCCATGTGACATATAGGCTCCCATAACGAAGTCCAATTGTCCGCCTGCACCGCTGATATGCTTGGTTCCCGCAGACTCTGCGTTGATCTGTCCGAACAGATCAAAATCAACCGCATTATTGATAGAAACAAAATTATCCAGTTTCGCGATATTTCTTACATCGTTGGTATAATCTACCGGTGCACTCATCAATTCCGGGTTCTCGTCCAGATAATCGTACATTTTTTTCGTGCCGGCACCAAATGCATAGGTCTGACGGAAGCGGTCAATGTTTTTCTTTGAACCATTGATCTTGCCCGCGCGCGCAATATCAACAAAGGCATCCACATACATTTCTGTATGCACGCCCAGATCCTTCAGATCCGATTCGGCGATCAATGATCCAACCGCATTCGGCATACCGCCGATACCCAGTTGTAGACATGCGCCGTCAGGGATCTCATCCACGATCAATTTTGCCACTGCCTTATCAATATCGCTTGCGGGACCACCGGCGCCGAGTTCGCCGATCGCCGGATTCTCTCCCTCTACGATCGCATCTACCTGAGATATATGTATTCCTTCTTCCATACCACCAAGACAGCGCGGCATATTCTCATTGACCTCAACGATGATATGTTTTGCTGTCTCACAAATTGCCATAAGATGCGATGCGTTCGGTCCAAAATTGAAGTAACCATGCCTGTCCATAGGTGCAACAACGAACATAGCTACATCATCCGGCCGGATATTCTCTCTATAGTAACGCGGCAGTTCAGAATAGCGTAGTGGGCTATAGTAGGCACAGCCTCTGGCAATGAGTTTTCTCTCCAAGCCTCCCATATGCCAGGAGTTCCAGCAAAAATGCTCCCCTGCGTCCTCTCGTTCAAAGATAGCCAGTGGCTTTAATAAGATGCCACCGCGCACCTTGACATCGCGCAACTCATCTGTACGCTTTGCCAATGCCCGATCTAGGACATATGGTGTTCCCGTACACCAACCATAATCAACCCAATCTCCCGACTGTACAACCTTAACAGCCTCATCTGCTGTCACCAGTTTGCTCTGATATTCTTGCGAAAAATCCATATCCGTAACCCCCTCACAAGATTGTTAAAAATTTACCATACTTTTATACTACCACCTTGTGCCACGAATTACAATATTTATGTAAAAGAAGATATAAGAAAAATAGACTCGAGCATCAATCTACCTTCCATAATCCCAATGCCGGTGTTCCAACAAAATATATCTCTTCACCGTCCGGCAGTATGTTCCATCCTTCTTTTAAATTTTTCAGATCATAGTGTTTGACCGTTTCGTTATAATCTGCCCACTGATAACCAACACTTTCTACTTCTTCCTTGGCGAGATTCTCCGGTTTCGTTGCATATGTTACCGTAAAACGATCTTCGGTAGAACCCTGTATCAGATGGGCAGCACTCATCAATCTTCCCTCAAACGCACCTTGATGATACAGCTCCAGAATGTGCTGTGTTCCTGTATAACCGTACTTTCTAGTCATCCTGTCCATCTCTTCGTTTTCGCCAAATGCTGTCACTCCCGGTGCCAGAAGGATCAATTCTCCTCCATCTGCGACAATCATTCTCGTACGGTAGATTCCTTTGTTTCCCACCCAGGTCGTTTTTAATTCTTCCGGATCCAGATAGGTCACTACCTTCTTTGCACGACGCTCCACGTGTACAATATTCAGTTTTTGTGCGAGTGCTGCGGCTTTTTCAAATGGCTTTCTCGACGCACCGATATAGAGTCCGTGGAGTTTGGTTCTCTCATCTTCTCTGGTCGTAACCGTCTGCAGATATACTAAGGGAAACTTGCCATCAATAAAATGCTTTTGGGCATAGTCATATACTTTTCTTGCCGGACTGTCTACCACACCAAGTGCTTTTTCCATTCCACAGATTGCACTTAGCATATGGGACTTATTGATCATCTCACGTCCACCCGTACCGACAAAAATGTTCTTTGAGTAGTTTGCCATGCCAACGACTTCATGAGGCACCACCTGACCGACTGACAAGATTAAGTCATAACCGCCATCGATTAGCAAATGATTTACTTCCACATCAATCTGTTCCGGAAACAAGCCACTGCTTATATCAGAACATACCTCTGCCGGGACATATCCCAGACAGACCGTATCCGTCTGCCAATGATGTACGATTATGCGTTCCCTTGGCACAAGATCCCCAAAAAACTTCTGCATCTCCTCTTCATTCATTGCCATATGTGTCCCCAATGCCGGCATGACATCAACCTCTGCCGATACACTCAGTTTTTTATAAAGATACTGTGTGATTTCTCCCGCATAAGAATAGCATCTTGTATAATCCGGCGGAATGATCAACACTTTCTTGACCTGCGGATACTGTATCATGAAATCATCTAAAATTTTCTCAAACTGTTCCCTGGAAATACCGTTTTCTTCCTCTGTTAAATAAAGTTCTTTCATTGTTGTACAGCCCCTTCATCTACTATATCGTAATAGCATGATCCAATACTTTTTATGTCCCTGACTTAACTTCACGTATTATCTCAGATCAACAACAACCTTCATGTAATCTCCCGGATTCTTTTCAATATCAATAATCGTTTCCGGCGCCTCTTCCATCGTGACTGTCTTTGTCAAGATCTTTCTCACATCTACCCTGCCTGAGGTAATCAACTCAATCGCTTCTTCAAATTCGCCTGCTGAGGTGCGCGCACCACGGATATCAATTTCCTTTTTGGTAAACAAATCCGTTGGAAGAGAAGTTTCCTTCTTAGGCCATCCTGTAAATGTGATTCTTCCCGCATTAGACACCAGATCCAATGTGTTGCGAATACATACGTTTGCACCAGTACATTCCATAACCAACTGTGCCATAGTACCATTTGTAATTTTTGCAACTCCAACTACCGGATCTTCATTTGCAGAGTTGATGATGTACTCTACGCCGAGCTCTTTTCCAAAATCCAAACGTTCCTGCACAACATCGATCAAAATGGCATGTGCACCGTATGCTTCTGCTACCATGGCTGCCAGAAGTCCGATCGGACCGGCTCCATATATTGCACAGAATTCCCCGGCTTTCAATCCGCCTCTGTGCACTCCGTGCAAAGAAATAGTAAGCGGCTCTGCCATAGCTGCCAATATCCAGTCCATCCCCTCCGGCATTTTGACCAGCATATCCGCCGGATGACAGAAGTATTCAGCCATACCGCCATCCACATGTACACCCAATACATGCAGATCTGTACAGCAATTTGTACGTCCAATAGAGCAAGGATAGCAATGGCCGCAATAGAGGTATGGATCTACGATCACACGATCTCCTACCTGAAATCCTTTTGGATTATCTTCATCAATCTCTTCAATAATTCCTGCCAATTCATGTCCGATGATTCTTGGATAAGAAACAAGTCCATTGGTTCCACGGAAAGCTCCAATATCACTACCACAAATACCCGCTGTCACAATCTTGATCAAGGCTTCCCCTTTTTTTCGTATCGGTTTTTCTGTTTCTACACAAGCTACTTCCCAAGGTCTCTCATATTTTATTGCTTTCATTGCTGATCTCCTCCTACTTTCTTTACTACTTTTCTCATGAAAAATAAATCACACCGGTATTTCCATCTACAAAACTACCCCATCTTTAAAAATAGAAATACTTCGGTATCCACGTTGCTCGGTCTGTGTTTCTTTTCCGTCCGCAACTTCAATCACTAACTGCAAAAGACGTTTTGCGGCATCGTCAATGGATTCTCCATCAACAATTGGTCCCGCATCAAAATCAATCCAATTTTTCTTATTTGATGCCAGACGGCTGTTCGTGGCTAGCTTCAAGGTCGGAGCCGGCGCCCCAAACGGTGTTCCGCGTCCTGTTGTAAAAAGGATCATATGCGCACCTGCTGCTGTCATTGCAGTAGCTGATACCAGATCATTTCCCGGTCCATAAAGCATATTTAATCCCTTTGTCACTACAGCATCCCCATAACCGATCACATCCATGATCGGGGCTGTACCGCCCTTTTGCACACAGCCACACGACTTATCCTCCAGTGTTGTAATACCGCCCTCGCGGTTTCCCGGACTCGGATTGTCGTATACCACCTCATTGTGACTTATAAAATAGTTTTTGAAACCGTTGATCATATTTACGGCTTTATCAAATACTTCCTTATTGGTACAGCGGTTCATAAGGAAACCTTCTGCGCCAAACATCTCCGGCACTTCGGTAAGAACTGTGGAGCCACCTCGCGCAACAAGCATATCGCTGAATCGCCCCACTGTCGGATTGGCGGTGATACCAGACAATCCGTCCGAGCCTCCGCACTTCATTCCGATCACCAGTTCACTGACCGGAATCGGTTCTCTGTGGAATTGGCCTGCATAATTTGCGCATTCTTCCAAAAGTTTTCTTCCTGCCTCAAATTCATCTTCCACATCCTGACAGGTCAAAAATTTCACTCTCTTTGGATCATAATCTCCCAATTCTTCTAAAAACTGTTCATGGGTCAGATTCTCGCAGCCAAGCCCCAATACTAATACTGCTGCAGCATTTGGATGACGGACAAGCGCTGCCAAAAGCTTTCTTGTCTGTGCATGATCGTGTCCTGTCTGACTGCAGCCAAACGGATGATCGAATGTATACAGTCCATCAATGGTTCCGGTTACAAGATCCTGATTCAATGAAGTCATCCTTCTTGCGACATCGTTGACACATCCTACCGTCGGGATGATCCAGATTTCATTGCGAATCGCTGCGCGCCCGTCTTTTCTGCGAAATCCTTGAAAGCATTCCGCTTTCTCCGGAACAGGCATTTTGATCTGGGGCTGATAGGTATATGCAACCTCCCCGGACAAATTCGTTGCCATATTATGGGTGTGTACCCAGCTGCCTGCCATAATCTCAGTCGTTGCATGGCCAATCGTGAATCCGTATTTGATGATGTTTTCTTCTTTTGTAATATTTTTCAGAGCGATTTTATGTCCCTGCGGAATATCTTCCAGGACCTTTACGTCCCCTTGCGCTCCGGCAGGAACACTCTCTCCTGCCGGAATTGGACAAAGCGCAACCGCCACATTATCGCCCGGTGCTATCTGTATCGTTTTCATAAGCATCTACAGGCAACTTGCATAAGCAGCCTTTGCCCCTTCCTTGCGAATTTTTACAAGATCATCCACAACCGTCTTTTCCAATCCTTCGATCTTGGTCAGATTCTGATCCCACATCTGCTCATTTGTCAGGACGGCGTGTACAAGTTCCTCTGCCGTGTCATCACGGTGCTCATAGTAGAATTCCAAGACCCATCTGTCATCACTGACTGTATATTCATTTCCTGCCGGGCGTTTGCAAACAAGTCCTGCATCCGTCAGTTTTTGAATATCATTACTATAAAATGCTATATAGGCTGCCAGAGACATGGTAAGGCAGACCGGCAGTTTTCCCTGATCCTTCATATACTCAAGAAAAGACGGCATGTTACGCGCTTTCCATTTTGATGTTGAATTCAAGGAAATACTCATAAGTTCATGATTCACAAACGGATTGTTAAAACGATCTGAAACTGCTGCCGCGAATTTCAGCAGGTCGTCTCTGTCCAGTGGAAGTGTTGGAATGACCTCATCATAGAGCATTTTGTTCATGAATCCCTTGATAACCTCATCATGCATACAGTCTCGGACAATGTCCTCTCCTGCCAGATAAGCTCCTAGTACAAAACCTGTATGCGCTCCGTTTAGAATACGTACTTTTCTTTTTTTGTAAGGGCTCATATCCGGTACAACAAAGACTTTGTCGCTCAGTCCAGCCTTCATAAACGGAAGAATATCATTTAATTTCTCGTCACCCTCGATTACCCAGACGCCAAATACTTCGCCGACATCTAGCAGAGGATCTGCATAACCATGTTTCTCTTCAAGTTCAGCGACCTCCTTTTCATCGCGAATACGTCCCGGCACAATACGGTCTACAAGAGAACCACAGAAGGTACAATCCTCATTGACATATTTTTTGAATTCGTCTTCCAGTCCCCACTGCTCTATATACTGGTTGACGCATTTTAGCAGTTCTTTTCCGTTGTTATCGATTAGTTCACATGCAAGAATGATAATTCCTTTTTTCCCAGCCTGAAAACGATGGTACAATACCTGCGTCAGTTTTGCCGGGAAACTTGATGGTGGGCAGTCATCCTTCTTGCAGGAAGGATCATACTGAATGCCGGCCTCTGTTGTGTTGGAAACAATAATCTCGAGATCATCTCCTGCTGCCACAGCCATCATGGCATCATAGTCTGCCTTTTCATATGGATTCAGGCAGCGGCTGACACTTGAGATCACACGTTTGTCATCCACCTTCTGTCCGTTTTCACTGCCACGCAGATATAATGTGTAGAGCCCCTCCTGCTCATTGATCATATCCCTCAGTCCCTGCGCGATCGGCTGCACGAGACAACATTTGCCATTCCAGTCTGCTTTTTCATTTGCCAGATCAAACCAGTAGTCTACAAAAGCACGCAGGAAATTTCCCTCGCCAAATTGCAACACTTTTTCCGGGGCTTTTTCAAGAACAAAGCCTTCATAACCAGATTTTTTCAATACCTCGTAATTTAATTTTTCCATTGTACTACACTCCTTTTCCTTGTATTTTTAAAATATTAAACTTCCGTTCTTCATTGGCAAATCACCGTTTTCATCAAATCCCCAATTTTCGGGTTCTGATACGATTTCCAGTTTTCCTCTATAAGCCTCATTGTCTTTTATTTCATCCCAATATGCCTCTGACAACAAGATTTCACCTATATTCAGACTGTTTGGAATTCTCACGATTCTGGCATGTTCCTTATCTATTTCATTGCAAGTCTGCAGGCAACACTGGATGCACTCTTTATCGCTTTCCATGACAATCGGAATTCGGACTCCCCCAAGTACAGTACAGGTAATTGCATTTGGATACATAGACTTCAGATCCAAATTTTTGTATACACGTGCGGTTGTTGCACTTGCATATCCAAGTCCAATCCCATTTCCATGCGTTTCCGGACTCAGGTTCAGAACTGCTACTCTTTGTGCATCAATTCCTCCGCTCGCACAGTTCGTACAGAAAGTTCCTGTAATATTAGGATCCATACCATCTCCGCTGAAATTCTTTCCGATCTGGTCTACCACCAATACATCACAAGAATCCACCCAGATACGGGGCATCAAGGATTTTGCATACTCTAAAAGAGCCGGCTCCTTCTCACTGATATCTTCTGATGCCACTGCTCCGATCCAACATGTCTCCTCAAAGGCATTTTCTATGGTCGGAACGGCAAATAGTATCGGGGCATTTGCAATGATCGCCCGTCCGAAAGATGGTACATTCTTATGCATATTCTGAAAACCCGCAGCGTGACAGATCGTAGCGCCATATTGTTTTCCCAAACCGATTGCCATCATCTTCATCATGCCGCTTTCATAAGGTCCGCGAAATGCGGTATGCGGCTTTATACGGCATCCCAGAATGATACCATCTGCTTCTGCGGCGTTTTTATCAATGAATACATCTAGGCCTTCTGCATTTTTGCCGATGCACTTGACTTCCATAGAAGAAATGATCGGGCATCCACAATATTCTTCCGTAATACCATAGCCGTTCAAAATTTCCTTTTGGCCTTCCGCCGTTGCTCCGCCATGACTTCCCATAGCCGGTACAATAAATGGCTTGGCTCCCCGCTCCTTGCAAAAATCAGCAATGCATTTTGTTGTCAACGCCACGTTGGCAATTCCTCTTGAACCTGCTGTAATGGCGATTCGCATCCCCGGCTTGACCCTGTCCCTAAATTGGGGTTCCATCAGCAGACTGTGAATCAGACCCGGTATTTCTTCTACCTCAATCCTGTCACGAGGAAACATCTGCTTTACACGAAACATTTTAGGAAGTTTTGTTCCACTTACAATGTCTGCAACAAATTGTCTTTCTCTCATTTTTTTCACATCCTTATTCCATATTTCAACATTTTGTCCGCACTTGTATTCACTGTAGTATACATCACAGATTATTTTTTTGGTCTTTAAAGCCTTATGACAAATATCTACTCGGCTCTAAAGACCCTTGTTTATAAGATCATGTTTTCATTTTGCAAAATTGCATTAAACCATGATTTCTTAGCATATAATAGATGTTCTCTCATTGCCTCAGCTGCAGAGACCCAATCTTCTTCCATACAGTGTTCCACTATCTTTAAGTGTTCATCCTGTGTTTCCATCATACGATTTTTTCCTTTTGCTCCTGACAAAATACGAAGTCGTCGATCCTGATTGTATACCTGTTCATGTATGGAGGTAAAATATTCATTTTCCATTACATTGATGAACTCCAAATGAAACTGATCATCGATCTCATACATATCTTCCGATACTATCCTGCCATTCTCCAAGGCGTCATTGATTCTCTGAAAGGTTTCTTTATACTCTAAGAATTTTTCTTTTGGGATCTTTTCACCATAGTGTTCAACTGTATATGGCTCGATCAACATCCTCACTTCATGTACTGCGTTGATCTCTCGTATGGATAAAGGTGCAACCATGATTCCTTTTTTGGGTAAAATAGTAACCAGGCGTTCCTGTTCCAGACGACTTAGCGCATCCCGAATCGGGGTTCTGCTTACACCTATTTCCTCTTTTAATTTTTCTTCATTTAATAATGTGTTCGGTGCATATTCGCAATTAATAATTCTCTCTTTTATAATACAATATGCTTGTTGTTTTAATGTTTGCTTTTCCATACTCTTCTGCCTTTCTGTAATATCCGCTTACTTTCATATATTCCAGCCTCAGATTTTATTCTTGTGAAAATAATAACAGTA
>CAVGHS010000012.1:29935-32712 GCA_963629085.1 bacterium | reverse complement strand
GTATAAAATGCTGATATCAAATGCCAGAATACCATAGTAATAGGTCGCCAGATTCAGATAATGGATCTTGCCGCGGTTCTGCGGTTTACGGAATTTGTAAAAATACAAAAAGATAATGGTAAAATCTGATACAAAAAAAGCGATGCCTCCCAAGCCGATCCAACCGGAAGCCAAGCCCGGATAGAGCGCCATATACTGTGTACTCTTGGATAGCATAAGCGACAGGAATACGCAATAGATGGATGCCGGGATCGCCAGTCTCCCCATATGCAGATGCATGAGCTGCTTGATAAAGAAAAACGCCGCCAGCATCACGATCGGCAGGAATATATTCCACCAACTGATCGTCGCATCGATACGGAAAAAACAGATCAAAAATCCCATATGTGCCAATAGAAATACGATCATGCCTGCCAGCATATGTTTTCGTTTGCTCTTGATCTGATATAATCCCATAAAGAGATCGCCCACGGCACAAAAGATAAGTGGCAGCAGCATCATGTAAAAATATTGCATATGGTCGCTGATAAAAGCAAACATGACAGCGATCACTACAAAGGATACACTGCATAGCATCTTGACCGGTACATAGTATTTCTGCTTGTAACGCGGTAAGGCAGCCACCAGAAGCCCTGCAAATTCCAGCGTATAGATTATCGTCACGATTCCCTGTGCCATCATTCTTGTAAACATATCCCTGTCTCCTATAATCTCACGTCTTCTAAGCAGAAAAGGGGCAGTCTCAGCAACTGTCCCCTTTTTATCATTCGTATGTCTTTATCTGCTATTCTTATGATCTATCCTTGTGATTCTGACTCAAATATTTCATCTTATTGAAGCGGCTGTAAAGAATAACTCCAATACCACCTGCAAAGATTGCTATGCAGAGGAAGTATCTCGGATCGATGCCATCTGCTGTCGCCGGTGTCGCATCCTTGGTGTGGGATGCAGTGCCTCCGTTTGCCGCACTTTTGATGACTCTGCCATCTGCTGTCGTCACAGAACCATCTGCATGGGTAATGGATCCGTCCGGATTTACAACGCCACCATCGGAAGTACCATTGCCGTTTCCATTATCTCCATTATTGGCACCATTGTTGCTGCCATTATTGTTTCCGTTGTTATCACCGTTGTTGCCATTATTATTGTTGTTATTATCATCGTTATTGTCGTTATCATCATCCGGATTATCTCCCAGAACAACAAAGACGATATTATTATCCTTGGCGTACTTTTCTGCCGCAGAACCGGAAACACCATAAATGGTCGTTGGTGTCCACGAACTCTGTGTGGCGATCGAGGTCACGGATGCAGGAATGGTAATGGTCTCCACACCGCTATCGGTAAAGGCATTGGCTTCGATGGTGGTCACACTATTTGGAAGTGATACGGTAGAAATGCCTGTGCAATCCTGAAGCGCTCCTGTGCCGATCGTGGTCGTTCCGGCTGCCACTGCCAGAGAAGTCTTGCCTTCCGGCACTAGCAAGAGACGTGTCTTTGACGCATTGTATAAACATCCATCCGAAGATGCATAAGCACCATTGCCGGATGCCACCGAGATATTGGAAAGGTTGCCACATCCGCTGAAAGCATCCGTAGAAATACTGCTGACGCTTGCCGGAATGCTGACAGAACTAAGGGATGCACATCCGTAAAAAGCATTGCTGCCGATCGAAGTTGCACTATCCGGGATCGTCACAGATCCGAGGGATAAGCACTCACGGAAAGTCTCTTCCGGAATCCCGTTCAGAGAAGAACTGAGGGATACTGACGCCAGAGAAGTACATCCGCTAAATACGCCTGTTCCCATGCTGGTCACCGAACCCGGCATAACGACCGATGTAATATCCTTTGACGCAAAAACACCGGCATTGATCGTGGTAACGCCATCCGGAATCGTAACGGCTCCACCATTTCCCGTGTAATCTTCCAGAACTGTGCCATCATCACTCAGCACCAATCCCGACTCTGTCGTCTGGCTTGCATCTGAACTCTGGCTGACGATCACCCAAACGGATAAGATCACAGACAGCGCGATCAGAAACCATCCAATTTTTGTACCTCTTTTCATTCTCTTATCTCCGTATAACTCTATTTCGAAATAAAAATCTACAACATCTAGTATATTATACACCTATTGAACCTGTTTGGCTACTACAAATAATCGTCCATCCTCAGTATAACTGTTACAGGTTGACAGGGTCAAAAGTTTGTCCTGTAAGGTCAATCCGTCCGCATTTCCGTAAACGGCAAGAGAATCGACATTTTGTATAAAATCCTCCAGATCCTGCGCGGAAGTTGACGTAATAAAATCGTAATAGCGATAGGCATCTTCATCCTGATACTGCACCTTTGACAGTCCTACCGCCACGATCTCGTATGTCCTTTTCTCATAGATGGTGTTGAAATTGATGTATTTATGGGCTTCCAGATACCCCTCTTGCAGATAATTTTTCAAGCCGCCAAACATCATCCCGCTTTTCATGTTGTGCCCATAGATGATGGTATTGATGGTCGGCTTTAAGATGCTGCATCGCTCATCCATAAAAATACTGCCGTTGGAATTGGTCGCCTGGTCAAAGCCATGGGTCAGATAGTAGGTGTTATCCTTTTGTACGACCGGATAATTGATCTCGGTATCATCAATAGAGAGCCAGCCTACCATCTCCGGGTTCTGCTGTAAAAGTTCTGCATATTCCGGCAAAACAGTGAGATTTTGACTGGCATCTTCCTCTTGCGACACGTCCGCGTTCTTTGCATCTGTCGTATCACCCGCT
>CAVGHS010000012.1:0-29894 GCA_963629085.1 bacterium | reverse complement strand
CTGCCAGATGCGCAAAAAACTGATCGCCGATCGGTGACTTGAAAACGATCTTACCGCTTCGAATGTCATTGTAAAGACGCACTGCCACCTCGGGATCCTGTATATTTAATTCCTTATTGATACACTCGATCTTGCGAACATCTTCCTGACCATCACGGTATTCGTGAAAGGTCTGGAAGTTGTATTCGCCGATCTTATATTTTCCTTGTTCCCGCATGAAATATTCCTACTTTACAGTGATCGCTATTGTCTTTGAGTAATCTCCATAAACATAAGAACCATCGATTGGCTTGTAAGCGCGTACCTTGTAGTAGTAAGTCTTGTTGCTTCCTACCTTGTCATCCGTATAAGTACCCTTTCCATTTGGTACTACCGCAATCTTCTTGTAAGTTCCGTCCGCGCTGGTACTACGGTAAATCTCATAACCGCCTACCGTATTACTACGATTCCATGTCAGTGTTGCTGTCCTCTTTGCCGTCGATGTACCGACAAGATCATTTGTCGATGCCACCTTGGTATAAGCAGTTACCGACTGCATTTCGCCATAAGTCGTATTTCCACCTGCGGTCACATAAGATCTCACATGGAAAGTATAGGTCGTTGAGTTCTTCAAGCCATCTGCCACAAAAGTTGTAACCGATGTTGCGCCGTACTTGGTACGGTTGTCTTCGCTGTAGATTTCGTAACCGGTAGCCCTGCCATTTTTCAACCATGAGATCTGAATGCCTGTCTCACTGGCTGCCTGTGCCTTTAAGCCTACCATGGCCGGAGCGATGATATTAAATTTCAATACGCTGGTTCCTGTGTAATTGCCAAGTCCCTGTACGGTTGCTGTGGCAACCCCCGGGTTTACATTGTTGTTGTAAGTAACACTGTATTCTGTTCCCTGGATCAACTCTTTACCATCATACAACAAGGTTGCTTTTGGTTCAATGGCTTTTCCGGTGTAGGTATTCTTGCTCAACTGAATGATATTGCATGCATTGATGTTCTTTGGAATGATCTCATAGGTTGCCTGTAAGACTTCCTCATTTCCGGCAAGTTCTACCGGAATAAAGGCTGTGATCGTTCCGACTGCAATACAATCATCATTGGTAACATCCGCAATATCGGTCGTCTCTGCCTCTTCTGCACTCATACGTCCGTAGACGATCTGATCTGCATCGTAAGACACCTCATTACCACTCGGATCTTCAATGACAAAGTCCGGTCGGATCGCTTTTCCGGTGTAGGTGTACTGATTTGCATAACCCTTGACGCGAAGCAGTGACATATCTGCGCTGATGGTGTAAGCACATCTTGCGCTATCGCTATAGTAAGATACCAGCGGTGTGATGATGACATAACCGCCTGTCGTGTAATTATCATCAGAATAATAGTCTACCTTGTAATCTACATCCTGCTCCAATACATTACCGCCACATTCTACGGTAACCGGTGGCTCGACTGCCTTTCCGGTATAGAACTGCGGTTCAATGGTAACGACGGCATCTTTTAAGGACGCTACAATGTCAAATTCCTCTGTGACCTGACCGGTGTAATTGCCCTTTGCTACGGCTGTTACCGTCGCATGACCTGCATTGGTATTATCTGTCAGTTTCAGGTCGTAATCAACGCCTGCCACCAGAGTCCATACCGGATCCACACCATTGTCATAGATCACGGATACATCCGGTGTGATAGCACTTCCGGTGTAGGTGACGCGTTTATCATTTAATACCAGTTTAAAGTCTGAAATATCTTTTGCCCCAATGATGAATGCCTGGCTCTTGGTCTCAGATCCCAATGCATAGTTGCCTTTCAGAGAAACTACAACAAATGCCGGGCTGTTGACATTTCCGATATTCTCATTGTTGACATAAGTAATACTATAGTTGACCGGATCGATCTCTGTCTTTGTGGAGATCGAGGTATCATATACCTTTACTCCCGGTGTGATGGCACTTCCGGTATAGGTTGTCACATAATTGCCATCCTCATCCTGCGGCAGATCTAATACCACATTGATCTCGGATGCCTTGGCAACCTTTTGGTTGATGCGGTAGTAAGCAAACGGCTTACCATAATAATTGCCGATTCCCTTGACCGCCAAGGTCTTTGTACCGGCATTGACGCTATCCTCAATGTCAATCATTTCATAATCTGTACCTTCTTTTAACAAAGTACCGTCTGAGAGATAGACTGCATAGGTCGGTACATGGGATTTGCCGTCATAGGTAAATTCCTGCTGATCCTGCGCGATACGCACCTGCGCATCTGCAAGCGATCTACCGATATTGAAAGTCGCCGTTCTGCTGTCCGTATAGTTGCCCTTGCCGGTGATCGTTACCGTCGGTGCTGCATCCGGATCATCCTTAGATGCAGAATTGATGTTATTTTTAAAGGTAACATCATAATCCGTACCCTTGGTCAGTTCGACGCCTCTTGTCGTATCTGTCACAACGACTGCCGGCTCTACCGCAGAACCACTATAGTCCATATCCGGTACCGTCACGGTAATATCATCTTCTGTGATCGGCTTCGGTTCCACCGTAAAGGTAGGATTTAAGGAACCATAGAAGTTGTCTTTTCCGACGATCGAAATATTGTACTTTCCGGCATCGCGGATACCATTTCCGTAGGAGATCGTGTAATCGGTTCCCTCCTGTAAAATATAGGTCGTACCATCGCCAACCGGACAAGATACTTCAATTTCCGGTGTGATCACGCTTCCGGTGTAGACTGCCGATGTCTTATCCAGTTTGACGGTTCCTCCGGCAAGATTTACCTTGGTAACTTCAAACTGTGCGCTTCTGGATCCTGTGTAATTTCCGATTCCTGTAAATGTGACAGATGCCTTGCTGTCAACAGAAACCTGTTCGTTGTTGGAAAGTGTATAGGTATAATCTACGCCTTCCTGCAAGGTATGTCCGTTATAAGTCAGGCTCATCTGCGGAACAACCGGATGTCCTCCGGCATAACCGGTGTCTGAAACCTTTACATTGATGTCACTGGCAGAAAGGTCTTTCTGGGTGATCGTAAAGTACTTGGTCACAGCGCCATAATAACTGCCTGCACCACTGATGGTCACAGATGCCGTTCCCACATTGAGGTTGTCTGCATAACTTACGTTATAGTCCTTGGTCTGTGTCAGTGTCTTGCCGCCATAGGTCACGATCACATTCGGCTGGATATAATCTCCGGTGTAGGTCGTAGTCAAGCCGGACAACTGACCGTCTAAGGTGATATTCATGCCCGGATCTGCCAGATTGATGCCCTTGATCTCAAAGTTTACAACCTGATTGCCGATAGAGGCACCATCTATACTATTGATAACCACGGATGCTGTACCCGCATCGATATTATTGGTATAGGTAAGGCTATAATCGACGCCTTCCTGCAAGACCTTGCCTGCACATGTCACCTGCGGTATCGGTTTAACTTCATTACCGGTATATGAGTATGTATCATTCAGACCGGTAATCGTCGCCTTTGACAGATTATAGTAAATATTGAAGCGCGCCGTCTTGGAACCGGTATAGTAGGTATCTGTACCGGAAACCTGACGGATCACGATGCTACCACTATTCGTGCCAACATCCACATTGCTTCCATACTCTATGTTATAATCTTCGCCTTCTTCCAATACCTGTGAGCCAAACTGAACGATCGGGGTCGGCTTGATCTGCTTTCCTGTATAGTCATACTGATCGTTGACATTGATCACTTCCACATTTTTCAGATCTCCAACCACTCGGATCGGGATCGTCTGACTGCCGATACAATAGTTCTTGCCGACAAAGATCAGTTGTCCCTCGCCCGGTCTGTCACAGTTATACTGCTGGATCTCATAATTGGAGGAGTCCAGATACATGGTAGTCATACTGCCCGAACTGTCTACATTAGACTGGTTCTGATAGGTAATGCTGATGCCAGCATCGGAGAACTGTAAGGTTCCGTTTGCCTGTAGGCTATAAGTGGTCTGATATCCGCCAATGGTAAACTGACTGGTATTGCTCAAATTACCGATGATATTAAAGCGTGTTGTCAATGTTCCGCTGTAAGCACCTATTCCGGCGATAGAAATGGTCGCCCGTCCCGGATTGACATTGCTGCTGTAAGTCAGTTCATAATCCTTGCCCTCGGTCAATACCACATCCCCATACATAAGGGAAAGGCTTGGCGTGATCTTATCTCCGGTATACATCTGATCCGGAATCGCCTCTACTGTCACATTGTCAGAAATACTCTTGGTAACAATAGAGAACTTCAAGTTGATCGTTCCGCTATAGTTACCAATACCCACAAGAATAACGGTAGGTGCATCTGCATCGCTCTTATCTGCAATGTTGATATTGTTCTTGTATCCCTGCACCTTGTAATCCACATCCTGCTTCAGGACAGTTCCTGCGGTATTTGTGATCGTGATGCTGCTGATATCCGGCTTGATCTCTTTTCCGGTATAGGTATAGTCCGGCAGAGTGGTTGCGGACGGTGTGCATGCGGTCAAGTCACTTGCCACGATCGTATAGGTCTGGCTCAGTGTTCCGCTGTAATGTCCGATGCCCTTTGCCTGTACGGTGTAGGTACCGACATTTGGTCCTACGTCTGTCGCCGTGAACTGATAATCGGTTCCTTCCACCAGCTGAATGATCTTGCCGGATGCATTGTAGGTCACCCGGATCTGTGGCGTGATCTTGTTTCCATCATAGACATACTCAAAGCCTGCCTCTGGATGGTTCGGATCAATATTGGTGACGGTTACGGAAGACTCATTATCCAAAACAACCATTGTCACATAGTAACGTTTGGTGATGGTTCCATAGTAGTCGCCCTTACCTGTATAAGTAATGACAACACTTTCGGTCGATCCCATACCACCGGCTTCCGTCGCATAAGTAACGGTATAGTCTGTATCTTCTTCCAGTTCTGTCTCATTGCCATCCGCATCCGTGTAGGTCAGTTTCGATACCGGTTTGATGCTGTTGCCATCCGTATCTCTGCCCCAATATGGTACATAGTAGTCCCCGGAAGATGCAGGTTTTAAGGTAGAGTCATCATAAGGATTGTGCAGTTCTACTGCCCCGCCCAATGCCAGATTGCTTCCGATCGTGTAGGTAATATTTCTGCTGCCGGTATAGTTGCCCATACCTGTGATCGTAGCGATCTTTCCTTCACCGGAAGTCTTGCTGTCTTCACCAACCGTTACGGTATAATCGGTATCCTGTGTCAAGACCTTATTATTTAAGTTGGTATTCACCACATTGACTACCGGCAGACGATAGTCGCCATCTTTCACCAGTTTCTGTGTATCTGTGATCGTAACACCACTCGCCTCAGATGTGATATCCTTCGGCGCGATCGTGTAGTAAATGGTCACGGTAGAACCACCATAATTGCCTTGTCCGGTAACCACAATCGCCGGTGTCTTGGATGTGTTATTCTCGTCATAACTTGCCGCGTTGATAGCATTTACGGAACTTGTCTTATAGTTTCCGGTCTTTGTGACTGTAGAGTCTCCATCCTTGACTGTCAGACTTGGTGAGATCGATCTTCCTGTATATTCTGCAACATAAGTTGCCAGATAGGTATTCTCTGCGATCTGCTTGACTTCCTGTCCACCCAGGATAAAGGTCAGATTTGAGAGGGACTTGGCAACAATGGAGAAATACTCGTCTCGTTCTTCCGTCAGGTTCTTCTCACCTGTAATGGTAATGGTCGCCTGACCAATGTTCTTATTATTACTGTAGGACAATGCATAGTTTGCGTTTGAAATTTCACGCTTCGTTCCATCATCATCCTGATAATATAAGGTAATATCCGGCTTGATCTGATTTCCGGTATAGATCTGGTCTGCGATCTTTTCCGGTTCTACGACCACATGGCTATCCGTCAGGCTCAGTTTTTGGATGGTAAAGGTAGCCTTTACACTACCGGTGTAATTTCCAATACCATTTGCATAGACTGTTGCTGTTCCGGCATTGGTGTTATCCTCGTAAGACAATTCAAAATCCTGTCCTTCGACATAAGTCTTGCCCGTCTTTGTCAGCGTATATTCACCGGAAGATAAGGTGATCTCTTTTCCTGTATAGGTCTTTTTTGTAGAAACATTTAAAGTACCACTGATGGTCTGCGGCTTGATGGTAAAGGTCACGCGGATCTCTTTTCCACTGTAATTGCCTGCACCCTTGATAAGAACAACCGCCTTCTGGTCATCTGTGCTGGCATTGATATTATTTTCATAGGAAACCGTATAATCTGTTTTTGCTTTTAACCAAGTGCTTCCCATTTTTACAGAGATACTTGGCTGGATCTCAGAACCTGTGTAGGTTGCTGTATAATCACTGGCATAACCATCATCATAAGTGACGCTGTTATTTCCGATGCTGACAACCGCAGCCGTCTCAAAATCACCCAGGATCTGATATTGCTTTGTAATCGTACCCTGGAAGTTATTTCCGGCACCTGAGATTTCCACACTCATGGTACCCATGGCTGTATTATTGCTATAGGTCACGGTATAATCCTGATCCTGTACCAGGGTATATACAGAACCACTGTCACGCGTCAAAGTAACCGTCATGGTCGGCTCAATCTTCTTGCCGGTATAGGCAAATGTAGTAGCAGCCACACCATCGATGCTTGCCGTAATGTCCAGTTTATCATCATCCTGTGCCTGCTCCAGATCACAGCGGTTGATGTCAAAGCCTAAAACGATCGTTCCGGTATAGCCGTTTGCTTCCTTACCGGTGATAGTCACGGTCGCCCTGCCAACTTCTACATTGTTGGTATATTCTATATTGCAATTATCGCCAAAGCCTTCAATCGCCTCATTTGTTGTAGCATTTTCAAAAGTGACCGTCGGTTCCTTTGCCAGACCGTCATAGGTATAGGAAGTCTGTGATAACTTAGCGTTTACGATCTGGCTGATGTCAAACTTATTGTCTGATCCCGCCTTGATCTCATAATTATTGTAGGTCTGTGTCCCCGTATAGTTTCCGGTACCGGTCACGGTAATATCGTACAGATAGACCAGTTGTCCGCTTTCCACCTGATTTCCTTTTAATACCGCTTCTGCCGTATAGTCCGTTCCAAAGGTAAGTGTCTTGTCCCCATCGGAATAAATGCCGTTGGTAACCGTATTCGAATTGATATCTACACTAAATACTGCACCTGCATCTTTTGGCAGAGCCTTTGTGCCGATCGCATAGGTCAGTTCCTTGCTATAGCCTGCATATTCGCTAAGACCTGTGATCTTTGCAACTGCTTGTCCTGCACTGGTGCTGCCACTATAGGTCACATCATACTGGCTTCCCTGTGTCAGAACTGTGCTGCCACATTTTACAGTAACTGCCGGCTCTACCGGATCTCCTGTATAAGTATAAGTTCCGTCTGCAATGGATGCCTCTAAGATATTGACCTTGATGTTTGCGGTACTGCTTGTACCGACTGCGGATACCGTCACATTGCCGCTTCCACTGGTCACATCACTATTGATAGAAATTATCCCATTCTGATCGATAGTAAATGGCGCATCTGCATCTGCTGTATAAGTAAAACTACGCTTCAAGGCTGGTGAAAGGCTTGCCTGAACCGCTGTCTGTGTGTTTGTTACATCTATGGTAATGGTAGATGGACTGGCAGTGATCGTTGTTCCGTCCAAAACAGTATCCGCATTTACATCGGAAAGACCGGTCTCTATCATACCGTCACGCCCATCCCATGCACCATCATAATAATAGCCGGTACCGGATGCCGTATAATAATAGATGGCATCACTGACGCCGGAGAAGGTAAAGACAATCGCATAGGTCTCACCGGAGGTTAAATAGATTCCCGCTCCGCTCAGATCCAAAGAAAGTTCTCTTGCAGATGCACTCTCCGATGTTCCATCCATATGTTGCGGGGCACTGGTATAGCGTAATACTCCACTGGTCGGATCGCTGGCATCTGTCAGATTCTGATAGACAGAAACGGTATAGTCTACGCTCTGCGTTGCATCCATATCCACTTTCATGGCTGCATTATCCAATCTCTGATAGTCTCTCGTCGCCGTGCCAACCTGTGCGTATTGACCTTCTTCCAACAGCGTCTCGCCAATATTTGACGTATAATCCGCGAACAGATTGCTTCCGATCGACAGTGTCGAGACGACCATCAGCGCCGCCAACACTCCTGCTAAGATTCTTTTCTTTACATCCTTGTACATACTCATAGAGCCCCTTTCACCAAGTTCCTCTCTATTTTTCACGCCCATCCAAGGGCATAGTTAGACTTATTCTATTTCCATATCGACCGATCCTATACAAAACTTTACCTTTTGCTGTAAAAATTATCTTTCGCAATAAATAAAAAACCATGCCCGGAGCAACAGTGCCCCTGACATGGTTCCTTTTCCTATCTCCATTATGCGTTCACGATCTTGCCGGTATATAACTGGTAGTATTTGCCGCCCTGTGCGATCAATTCTTCATGATTTCCTCGCTCAATGATGCGTCCCTGGTCTAAGACCATGATACAGTCACTGTTGCGGATCGTAGACAGGCGGTGCGCGATAACAAAGGTCGTTCTGCCTGCCATCAATTTATCCATACCATCCTGTACGATCTTCTCGGTACGGGTATCGATGGAACTTGTCGCCTCATCTAAGATCAGTACCGGCGGATCTGCGATGGCCGCTCTGGCGATTGCCAGAAGCTGCCGCTGTCCCTGGCTCAAGTTGGCACCATCCCCGGTCAACACGGTATCATAGCCGTTTGGCAGTTTGCGGATAAAGCCATCCGCATTTGCCAGTTTTGCTGCTGCATGCACTTCCTCGTCTGTAGCATCCAGTTTGCCGTAACGGATATTGTCAGCCACGGTACCGGTAAAGAGGTGGGTATCCTGCAATACGATACCAAGTGAATGACGCAGATCGTCTTTTTTGATCTTGTTGATATTGATACCATCGTAACGGATCTTGCCGTCTGCAATGTCATAAAAACGGTTGATCAGGTTGGTAATGGTCGTCTTTCCGGCACCGGTCGCCCCAACAAAGGCGATCTTCTGCCCCGGTGTTGCAAACATCTTGATATTGTGCAGGACTGTCTTTTCCGGAACATAGGCAAAGTCTACATCATCAAAGACAACGTCACCCTCCAACTTGACATAGCTTGTCGTGCCGTCTGCCTGATGGAAATGCTTCCAAGCCCACATACCGGTACGCTCACTTGCCTCCACGATCTGTCCGTTTTCTTCCTTGGCATTGACCAGGGTAACGTAACCGTCATCTTCTTCCGGCTTTTCATCCAAAAGTCCAAAGACACGTTCTGCACCTGCCATTGCCATAACGATAAAGTTGAGCTGCTGGCTGACCTGCATGATCGGCATATTCAGACTCTTATTAAAAGTAAGGAAACTTGCCAGACCACCCAGCGTAAATCCGCCGAAGCCTCCGATCGCAAGGATACCACCAACCACGGCAACGACCACATAACTGACATTACCGATCTGTGCATTGGCAGGTCCCAACATATTGGAGTACATATTTGCCTGATAAGCACTGTCAAAAAGTTCATCATTCAAGGCATTGAACTCTTCGATTGCCTGGTCTTCATGACAGAATACCTTGATCACCTTCTGCCCGTTCATCATTTCCTCGATATTACCGTTGACACGTCCCAGATTTCTCTGCTGCTTGCCAAAATATTTGCTGGAATTTCCTGCCAGAAACTTGGTAATCAGAAGCATGATGGCTACCATGCCCATGGTAACAAGGGTCAGCGGGATACTCAATTTTATCATACATACGATAACACCAATGACAGTCACACCGGAATTGACCATCTGTGGGATACTCTGGCTGATCATCTGGCGCAGGGCATCGATATCATTGGTATAGATAGACATGATATCGCCATGCTGGTGAGTATCGAAATAAGAGATCGGCAGTTCTTCCATATGGACGAACATCTCATCACGCAAAGCGCGCAGAGTTCCCTGTGTCACCTGCGCCATGATAAAGTTGTAAAGGAAGGCACACACCACACCAAGCGCATAGAAACCTGCCACGCGCAGGATCGCTGCCAAAAGCGGTCCAAAATCCGTACTGTGTGTTTCCAGCATCGGCGTAATATAATCATCGATCAGATTCTGCATGAACATAGTTCCCTGCAAAGAACAGAGGACACTTGCCAGAATACCGACCAATACGATGATAAGATGCACGCCGTACATCTTAAAAATGTAACGAGCCAGTCTGCCCATAATATGTTTGTTTGCCTTGAGGCTTCCCTTGCCTCTCGGAGCCGCCTGTTGTCTTGGCATATTACTCACCCTCCTTCTCATCAAAATCACCCGAACCACCGCCGATCTGGGATTCATATACATCACGATAGATGGCATTGTCTGCAAGCAGTTCTTCATGGGTACCGATACCATCAATACGACCGTTGTCCATGACTACAATGCGGTCTGCATCCTGTACGGAAGAGATACGCTGCGCAATGATCAGTTTGGTCGTACCCGGGATCTCCTCACGAAATGCCTTACGGATCTTGGCATCTGTCGCGGTATCCACTGCACTGGTACTGTCGTCCAGGATCAGGACTTTCGGCTGCTTCAACAAGGCTCTGGCAATACAAAGTCTCTGACGCTGTCCACCGGAAACATTGCTTCCGCCCTGCTCAATATAGGTATCATAGCCATCCGGGAAACGTTCGATAAATTCATCAGCACAGGCAAGTTTACAAGCCTTTTGGCACTCCTCATCCGTCGCATTTTCATTTCCCCAACGCAGGTTCTCATAGATGGTTCCTGAGAAAAGGACATTATTCTGTAAAACAACGGACACCTGATTACGGATGACATCCAGATCATAGTCACGTACATCAATATCACCCACACTGACTTTTCCTTCCGTCACATCATACAGACGTGAAATCAGGTTGACCAAGGTAGATTTAGCACTTCCGGTTCCGCCCAGAACGCCGATGGTCTCACCGCTTTTAATATGAAGATCGATATCCTCAAGCACAAACTCTTCTGCATCTTTTTTATAAGCAAAATTGACATGATCAAAGTCAATATCACCATTTGGCACTTCCATGACCGGATTTTCCGGATTTACGATCGTTGCCTTTTCGTTTAAGACCTCTGCCACACGATTGGCATTTGCCACACTCATAGTAATCATAACAAATACCATGGAAAGCATCATCAGACTTCCTAAGATGTTCATGCAGTAAGTCAGCATACTCATAAGTTCACCGGTAGTAAAACTAGAGGTAACGATCATCTTTGCCCCCATCCAACTGATCAGCAGGATACAGGTATAAACCGTTGTCATCATGACCGGTGCATTGCAGGCAAGGATACGTTCTGCCTTTAATAAGAACTTATAGATATTTCCACTTGCCTTCTGGAATTTATCTTTTTCAAAATCTTCACGCACATAGGCTTTGACTACACGGATGCCGGAGATATTCTCCTGTACGCTGGCATTTAAGTCATCATACTTCTTGAATACGAAATCAAAGATCTTGGTCACGCGTGAGATGATCAAAAAGAGGATACATGCCAGGGTCACAACCGCGATCAGATAAACACTTGCCAGACGCGGGCTGATATAAAAGGACATACACATGGCAACGATCAAACTCGCCGGTGCGCGCATACCCATACGTAGGATCATCTGGTAGGAGTTCTGTAAGTTGGTAACATCGGTTGTCAATCGGGTCACCAGACCTGCGGTAGAATATTTGTCAATATTTTCAAAGGAGAATGTCTGGATATTGGCAAACATGGATTTACGCAGATTTCTGGCAAATCCGGCGGATGCCCTGGCTCCATACTTTCCTCCCATCATACCTGCCCAAAGTCCGACAAGGGCAGCAAGGATCATATAAGCACCGATGACAAAAATATGGTGCATATCCCCTTTATTGACACCTTCATCAATGATGGATGCCATCAGAAGCGGGATGACCATTTCCATTGCCACTTCCAAAAGCATAAAGACCGGTGTCAGGATCGAATCTTTTTTAAACTCTTTTACTTGTGCAAGTAAAGTTTTTAACACATGCATTATTTTCCCTTCCTTTTCCTAATTTTTCTCCATCGGAGGCAATCTCATCCTCCAGTTGTTCTTTCACCTGTGCAAGCAGGGAAAACAGTTCCTGCTTTTGCTCTTTGCTAAGACCGGATACCAGTTTTTCTTCCATATGATCGATGCTCTTCTGGATCGCATCATGAAAACGCATACCATCCTCTGTCAGTTGGATCTTTTTTAATCTGGCATCACGTTCTACCGAAACGCGGGTAATATAACCGCTCTTTTCCAGATTTTGCAGCGCAGCGGTAACGGAAGACTTTGCCATATGAAAGTCGGCTTCCATATCCTTTTGAAAGACCTCCTGATCCCTGCGATGATAAAGATAGCCGATCATCCAGCCATGCATGGCTGTCACGGTATCGCCGCCGGCATTTAAAATACTCTTCTGCCAGATATTCTTATCCAGAAGACGGCACAATTCTTTGATCTGATATCCTACCTGTTCCTCATTTTTCACACTTTTCCTCCTTGATGCTGCTGCATCTTTTTTCCAGAGGATCCTTATACCGGATCATGTTTTATTTTAGTTCCGTGTCGAACTGTTCGTCTCTGAACTGTTCGACTCCGAACTATTATAGGACGCTTTTTCCATTTATGCAAGTAGTTATATCCAACAAATAGAAATTTTTTAGTCCAAACACCTTGGTCATTTTGCTGTAAGTCGGTGTCGGATTCTATACATTTCTTTTTCTTATGATACTTTCTACTCACTTGTTGTATATTTGTGCAAAATAATGTATAATGTCTATATTATTATTTGCAAAAATGTAGGAGGGGTACCAATGGAACACACAAGCAAGGACTTACGTGTCCGCAGAACACTGAAAGCCATTCGTAGTGCATTTTACGAGTTGGTATTGACCAAGAACTATTCTGACATTTCCATTACCGAACTGACTGATCTGGCTGAGATCAACCGCAAGACATTCTATTTACACTATTCTTCTTTGGAAGATCTGGTCAAAGAAGTCGAGCAGGAGATCGTAGACAACATCCTGCAAAATGTCCGCATGAGTGCAGAGCAGTTGGATGTTGCAGGCTGTGTCGACAATTTTTATCACTATCTGGACGAATGCGATGAGGTACAGCAGAAACTCCTCTGCGATTCCCATTACTATTTCTTCTATGAGGATGTCACAGACGCTGTGTTAAAGAGCAACGCCTTTTCCAAATTCTTCGAGATGACAAAGCACCCGGATATCGTTCGTTCTTATTCGATCTGTATTACCTTTATCTACCGCAACTGGTTAAAGAGCGGCAGACCGATCCCACTGGATGAACTTATCGAATACGCCAGCATGATCATTGCCAAAGGCTACAGCGGCATCATCGAAAAGGAAGCCTGAGAACTTCATACATAGACAAACGAAACCCCACAGATCTCATAAATCTGTGGGGTTTTATAGTCGGCGCGACAGGATTTGAACCTGCGACCTCTGCGTCCCGAACGCAGCGCTCTACCAAACTGAGCCACGCGCCGTCTTGGATATGCAAGACAGTCCTTATCGCGAACTGCCTTGCTATTATAATACATCTAAAAATAAATTTCCAGCCTTTTTCTCAATTTTTTTCATTAAGATAAAAGCATACGGACGGCTCCGTAAATACCGGCATCATTACCAAGCGTTGCAAGCACGATCGGTGTGTCCTTGCATGCATGGAAAACCTGCGCTTTAAACGGCTCCTGTAAGGCATCGATCAGGATCTGTCCTGCGCGGGATACGCCACCTCCGATGATAAAAGCATCCGGATTGACAACGCAGCCGATCTTTGCCAGTGTTGCCCCCAGCATACCGCAGACCTGGTCTACCACATCACAAGCCACCTTATCTCCTGCTCTTGCACAGTCAAAGACATCCTTTGCGGAAACTGCAACACCAAAACTGCGAAGTTTACTGTCCTCTGATGTTCTGGCAAGTGCACGCTTTGCCATACGCACAATACCGGTTGCTGATGCGTACTGCTCAATACAGCCATAATGACCGCAGTTGCATGCCTCGATCTCCTGCTCGTTGACAACCATATGTCCGATCTCTCCTGCTGCGCCATTGGCACCGGTAAGGATATTACCGTCAATGATGATACCACCACCGATACCGGTTCCCAGGGTGGCCATGACAATGCTGTTGTAGCCTTTTCCGCTGCCCATCCAGTTTTCACCCAGGGCTGCCACATTGGCATCATTTCCGACTTTTACTTTCATACCGGACAATTTTCCCAGTTCCTCTGCAAGCGGGACAACATCCCAGCCAAGATTGACGGCACGGTTGACCACGCCATCTTTGTCTACAGCCCCCGGAACACCGATACCGATGCCCTCGACCATATCCTTGGTCAGGTCATTTTCTACCATCTTGCCGTGTACTGTGGCTGCAATATCCTGTAAAATGTGTGCGCCCTTTTCTGTGGTATCGGTCGGAATCTCCCACTTTTCGATCAGGGTACCATCGGTTTCAAACAGTCCCATCTTTATCGTAGTTCCACCTACGTCTGCGCCAAATCCGTATTTTTTCATGCTATCTCCCTCCGCGTTTCTCACTCATGCTTTTCATTGTATGTCATTCGCCCGCCTCTGGCAAGGCGTTTTCCTAACTTGTCACTTTTGCGGCATACTTTGCCATCAGTCTGCCGCCGGATCCTCATCGGTATTTCCTGTGGTATCCGCCTGCTCTGTATCGGCATTTTCTGTCGTATCCGTCTGTCCCAGATCGGTCAGGGTCTGCGCCAGCGGATGCACAAAGTCGATCGGTTCCAAGCCCTCATGCAGCCAGGACATGAAAGAGTACCAGATCTTGCCCGGATAGGTTCCTCCACCCAGTCCCGGTACCTCTTTTGGTATGTCGTAGCCTACCCAGACGCTGGTCGTATAGTATGGCGTGTAGCCGACAAACCAGCCGTCCTTGTTATCGTTGGTCGTCCCGGTCTTTCCGGCACATGGCATATTGCCAAGAGAATAGCCCCGTCCGGTGCCGGATGTAATGACCGTCTGCAACATGTCCGTCATCTGGCGACAGGCATTTTCTTTATAGACGACACTGGCCGTCTGGTCCGCCTGATAAATGACCTCTCCATCTGCATCCGTGATCTTGATGATGCAGGTCGGGTTGCGGTAAGCGCCGTCATTTTTGATTGTCGCATATCCTTTTGCCATTTCCAGTGCAGATACCCCATTGGTAAAACCGCCCACGGATGCCGGCAAACGCTTGTCATTGGCATCCAGATTAGCAAATTGCATGGATTCCAGATAGGAGATCCCCACTTCCGGCGTGATCTCGTCAAAGATCTTCCAGGCGATCGTATTTTTGGAAAGAGCGACTGCCTGCCGCAGGGTCATGGCTCCGGAATATGTGCCGTCACCATTGACCGGTCCGTTCTCGATCGGCTCATCGACCACAATGGTATCCGGCGTATAGCCCCGCTCCAAAGCAGGCGTATAGACGATCAGCGGCTTGATGGCACTTCCCGGCTGTCGGAAACTCTGAAAGGCACGATTGAGCGTATAGCCCTCGACATCATCCTGACTGCGTCCTCCCACAATGGCACGCACCATGCCTGTCGTATTGTCAATGCAGACCGATGCCCCTTGCAGGGTGTAGATACCCTCATCATTTTTTTCATCAAAACCGCCTAAGATATAGTCGATCGATGCCTGCAACCGACTCTGTGCCTCCAGATCCAGTGAGGTATAGATACGGTAGCCCCCGGTAAATAATTTGGCGTTGCACTCCTCATAGTGCGTCTGATACTCACGGTCGTAGGCTTCTTTTTCCGCATCATCCGAAAATACCGTCTGGAACTCAAAGCCCTCCACTTCCATCAGTGCGCGGGTCGCACAATAATAGGTAAAGGTCTCTGCGTAGTTGTTCTTGATCTCATCCTTTTGCACCGTTTCAATCTTTTCCGCCTTTGCCGTCTCATAGGAATTTTCCGAGATAACCTTATCTTCCAACATGGATTTCAGAATACGGTCGCGTCTTGCCTCCGTCTTATCCGGATTGGTTAAAGGATTGTATAGGGTCGGATTGTTGGGAATGGCACACAGATAGATCATCTGTGAAAGGGATAAATGACTGACATCTGTGCCAAAGTAGCCCTGTGCTGCCGCCTCGATCCCATAGTAACCATTGGCGAAATAAACATTGTTGAGGTAAAATTCCAGAATATCCTCTTTGGTATACTTCTTTTCCAATTCTACCGCAATATACATTTCCTCGATCTTTCGCTCCCAGGTCTTTTCGTTGGAAAGAAAGACCGTACGCGCCAACTGCTGGGTGATAGTACTTCCGCCCTGAGTCACCTCGCCATCCTGGATCATGGCGATAAGGGCACGCATGATGCCCCGGTAATCGATCCCCTTGTGCTTGTAAAAGCGCTTGTCCTCGGTACTGATGATCGCCTGTTTGATATAGACAGGAATATCTTCGTATTCTATGTAGTAGACATCCTTTTCCCCTTTGAGCACCGACAGGGTATTGCCATTCACGTCATAGGCAATACTGGTCTGGTTCTTGCGAAAAGTATCCTTGGAAGAATGGGAAACCAGACTGACCGCTTCCGTTTTCATAGCACTGACTTTGGCAGCATAGCCTCCGGCATAGTAATATGCCACTGCCGCTACCACCAGCAGCATCAATATCATTTGAAATTTTAAAAAGCCCCATATCTTTTGGGAACGTGTTTTTTTCCTGCGTTTTTTCATGCTCTTATTTTACACGTTAGCCCCAAACGACACAAGGCTTTAAAATTAGTCATTTTTACAGATGATCTTTGTCTTTGACGGGTCGATCTTGTCTTTTTCCAGGATCAGTTCGTCGATGGATTCTGCCGTGATCTGTCCGGATGTCGGATTGATCACACTGTCGATCTTGCTGGTGATCTCAGCGTCCACTGTAGAATATTCAAAAGCAAGCGTCGTATGCAGAAGTTTGCAATTTTTCATGACCAGATTGTCAATATAGCACATACCCTGTAAACTCTCGATCGTACAGTTGATCAGGGTCAGATTTTTGGCATTCCAACCCAGATATTCTCCTGAGATAAAGGAATCATAGACTGTGATATTCTCACTGTTCCAAAAGGCATCCTTGGACAGGATATTGGAATTGCGGATGGTCACATTGTGGCAGCCGTCAAAACTGTAATTTCCCACCAGATGCAGACCGTCGATCTCCATATTGTTGGTTCCCATAGCAAAGTAATCGCCCTTGGCACTGACCTGGTTCATGACAACATGATCGCAATTCCAAAGTGTCTCCTCCGCATGTGGGAAAAAGACATTATTTAAGGTCACATCATTGGCGCGGCGCAGATTCTTCGGTGCCTCGATGGTCGTATTGGTCATGCTGATATGGTCGGTATACCAAATGCCCGCTCTTGCCATGTCATACCAGGTAGAGTCCTTGACCTCTACATTTTTGCAATACCAGAGCGGATATTTCCACTGGAAAAGTACATGCTCTAAATACAGGTCGGAACTCTCCTTGAGCGGCGACTCACCCTCGCCAAACACCGTATCGTATATGTTTACATGATGAGAACCGAATAAAGAGCGTTCCCCCTCATAATATGCCTGTCTGATCTCTTTTACATCACTCATTCTTTCTACCTCTTTTGTCTTTTCTATCTTTTTATTATGGTCTTTCTGATCTTATTTTTACTCTTTATAGGAAAGGACACCGGCTTTTAAACGTGCCAGCCCATCCATAAGCGTCGCCCGCGGGCAGGCGATATTGAGACGCAGGAAGGATTTTCCGTCCCCGCGATATTGCACGCCGTGGGAAACAAATAGTCCTGTCTCTTGGCGCAGATAATCTGCAAATTCCTGACTGTCTGCCGCGATCTTGCTGCAATCCAGCCACAAGAGATAGGTCGCCTCCGATGGCAGCAGATACAGATCCGGTATCTGGCTTTCCACAAAGTCTGCAACCGTTTTCTTGTTCTCATAAATATAATCCCGCAATTGATCCAGCCAGTCTGCCCCCTGATCAAAGGCAGCCACAGCCCCTGTCACCGCAAATACATTTGGCTCAGCGACCTCATCCGTATTGATGCCACGCCATACCTTATGACGGATCCAAGGATTTGGCACGACAATAGCCGATGTCTGCAAGCCTGCCAGATTAAAGGTCTTGGTCGGCGCGATACAGGTAATGCTGTTATTCCGGCATGTCTCATTTACAGATGCAAAAGGAATATATTCCTTGCCCGGATCGGTCAGATCACAGTGGATCTCATCGGAGACCACAAGTACACCATGCTTGGCGCAAAGTTCCCCGATACGCGCCAAAGTCGCACGATCCCAGATGATACCTGCCGGATTCTGCGGATTGCAAAGGATCATCATGGATGTCTGCGGATCCGCAAGTTTTTCCTCCAGATCTGCATAGTCGATATGATATGCTCCGTCTTCATAGACCAGAAGGCTTTCCAGCACATTTCTTCCATTATTTAATATAGAAGAAAAGAAATGATTATATACAGGTGTCATGACAAGGACATTTTCTGCCGGTGTCGTCAGTTTGCGCACAATAGAGGAAAGGGATGGCAGGACTCCTGTAGAAAAAAGCAGCCAGTCCTTTTCGATTGTAAATCCATGGCGTCTGCCCCACCAGCTGATATAAGCATCATACCACTCCTCCGGCAGATCGGCATAGCCAAAAACGCTGTGATCCAGGCGCTCCTGCAAAGCCTCGCGGATCTCCGGTGCTGCCGGAAAGTCCATATCAGCGACCCACATGGGCAGTTCATTTTCTTTTACATTCCATTTATAACTATTGGTATTTCGTCTGTCTACCACTTGATCAAAATCGTACTTCATCGTAAACCTCCTCTGTTCTTATCTATACATGGGTTTGCTTTATATTTTGTCAGCATTTTATACTATACCACATCTATAGGATAACAAGGCTACGAATTTTTTCAAGTCGCAGGGCTAATCTTCCATAATACTGCCCAAAAATTCTGCCGTCGTATGCACCAGAGTCACCTCCAGGGAAGAAATCTCATCCTGTCCCAAAAGGACAACGGCACCTAAAATATCCCCGTGCACATTGACAACCGCAATCGCCTGTTGGCCATATTCTGCCTGAATTTTGTCAACAAGCGGGATGACATCTTCTGCCTTTTTTGCCTGATAATCCTGTCGTCCTGCGATCAGGTCTTCCAATTCTTTCGTGATGGGCTGGTTTTCGTATGCTTTCTTACCATTTCCGGCAGCCGCAATGACATGATCCATGTCTGTGATGCAGACCAGTTTTCCTGTCGTCTCTGCCAGCACTTTTGCATACTGGGCTGCAAAATTCCCCAGTTCTCCCACCGGAGAATATTTTTTCAAAATGATCTCGCCTTCCCGGTCTGTATAGACTTCCAGCGGATCTCCCTCCCGGATCCGAAGCGTCCTTCTGATCTCTTTTGGCACAACAATTCTCCCCAGTTCATCTATTCGCCGAACAATACCTGTGGCTTTCATCAACATCTTCCTCCAACATCCAAATTTTCTGTGTTATCTCTTTTGCGTTAGTATGTGGAAAAAGTGAGAATATATGCTATGAAAAATAGAAAATAACAGAAAGGTCATTATCTTAGTGTCTGCTGATTAAACTGTTTCTGGTTTAAACCCAGCAGACACTAATTACGAAAATGATATTTATCTCATGATCCCACTTGCGGACAATCAGAAAAACTGGCGGTCCGGACGAACTCGGGGTCTTAAAGCAGGCATCCATAGATAAACAGTCAGCCTATGCCAGTGTGCCTGATGACTTCTCCCGAAGCCTTTTAAACAATTTACAATCTTATCTGGAATACGAATGCAGCAACGTGGTAGTGAATGAGTTGCGGATGGCATATCTGGGGCAGTACGATTTTTTACATTCTACGGATGACTATCCCAAGCACGGAGAGCAGCCGGAGGTTGTCGGGACTTCCCCTTGTCAGTTGATACTGACGGCACACCAGCCGACCCATATGTATATTCTGACCGTAGTCCTGCCAAAAGATACCGTCAAGAACTTTTCCACTACACAGGTACTGGATCAGTTGAGCCACGAAAGCCTATGGATCGCCCGTCCCGCGGATGCCGAAAAGTATTTAAGCATCAATACCAAAAAATACGCGGCTATCCCCGACTATGTCGATCTCTACGACTATATCAAGTATAAATACGGACTGCTCAAGTGCGGTTCCGGCAAGGCTTTCCTTTTGCTTTCCGATCGTCCGGACAAGGAAGATGAATTTCGCTGCATGATGGCAGGTGAGACCTATGACAGTCAGCATCAGGATTTCCATATTGCCAGTGACAACATTTCACAGATCTGCCAGACCAACCATGCACAATACGACTATTATCAGGTCTATATGTCCGAGATGGTCGTGGCTTGTATCATGGAAAACTTTTCCGAAAATATGGAAGAAAGGATCGATATTACCGCGACCTATGCCTTTATCGTCATCCTCGCCATGTTCCAGAATACTTCCATCGAAAAGGTCAATATGCAGATCTCCAATGCTCTGGCAAATGACGGCGACATCTCCCATCAGGAGATCTTGGGTCTTTACCGTAATTTTGGAAAGACCGTCCGTTTCTGGGAAAAGAACAACTACAAGTATTGGGGAACGCAACAGGAATCCCAGTGTATCGTGGAAGCCTTTGGCAATAAAGAACTCAAAGAAACCTACTATGAGCATCAGGAATTTCTGGAACATATCGTAGAGTTAAAAGGAGCGCAGACAGAAGAACGCAACGGCACCATCTTGAATATCGTTGCCACCATTCTTGCCGTGATCCAGGTGCAGGATTTTATTGTAGAACTCCTGGAAGGCTTTTACCGGAAAGCCGGAATCGATGTTGCCTATGCCGGCAGTACCTTTTCTACCCTGATCATATGCGGTACCTTTTCCTTCGTTCTGGTACTCATCATCATCAACCGTATGCGCAGCAAGATGCGTAAAGGCAGTATGCATATAAAGGAGTTAAAAGACTATGACATCTAAAGAAAAAGGAATCTGGAACAATAAGCCTTTCTGGTGCATCCTCTTGTTCGGACTGGCTGTCCTTTGTTCCAACATCAAAGTTTTGGTCCTGCCACAGGGCGGAAGTCTTACCTATTTCAGCCTCATGATCCTCTGGCTCATGACCTTTATCTACGGACCGCGCTATGGTCTGATCGCCTCCGTTTTATTCGGCTGTGTCAGACTCGGCATCACCTATCTGACCGGAGAATATATCAACCCCAACATCTGGTCCATCCTATTGGAATATCCGGTTGCTCATGGCGTTTTCTGTCTGGGTGGATTTTTCAACAGTCTCTTCTATAATATCATTTATGACAGCAGTTACCTGCTGATCGAGGGCACTTTTTCTTTGCTCCTCTTATGTGTCCCAAAAGTAGCAGATGCCATCTACTACATCAAACATGTGGCGACACATATTGATGAGGATGACACCTTAGAATGCTTCTAGATTTTTGACCGTTTTCAAATGTTGAAAAATTTTACTTTTGAAGACGGTCAAATTTATACTTATATCATTGAATGGTTTTCTCTTCCCGAAGCCATTCTTTTAATTTATCCTGCAGCAATTTTTTGTCCGGTAAATACAGTTTATACTGTGATGCATAAATGTTGGAATCTTTCGGCAACGTCAATTCAACCATTGCATCATTCTTTTCATTACACAATAATACACCTATCGTGGGATTTTCTTCCTCTGTTTTTTCATATCTATCATAGTAATTAACGTACATCTGCATCTGTCCCAGGTCCTGATGCTTCAATTTACCGATTTTCAAATCAAATAATACAAAGCATTTCAGCAATCGGTTATAAAAGACGAGATCCACCCTAAAATGATCTTCTTCGAACGAAAATCTTTTCTGTCTTGCCACAAAGGTAAATCCCTTTCCCAGTTCCAAAAGAAACTGTTGTAAATTATCTAAGAGTCTATTCTCCAAATCTGTCTCTGAATAATTATATTTATCCTCAAGTCCCACGAACTCCAATACATACGGATCTTTTAGAACATCTTTTGAGGTTGTAATCACATTCCCCTCTTGAGATAAGCGATATACTTCCTCTTTATCCCGACTCAACGCAAGCCGTTCATAAAGCGAAGAATTATATTGACGTGATAAATCGCGGACTCCCCACTTTTCCCTCGCTGCTTCTATCTCATAAAATGACCGTTCCTCTTCATTCTCTATTCTCATCAGTTGTAGATAATGGGACCATGTCACTATAAATGGGTGTTCTTCTTCAAAAATCGTAAACACCGTTTCCGATTTCTTTACTGCAAATTCCGTAAACAATGTTTCCGAAATTCGTTCCTTATATGTCAAATAGAACTTTCTTGCCTTTTCCAATGTTGATTCCGAAAAACCTTTGCCAAATTCCTCCGTTAATTTTTGCGAAAGATTTATTATAATTTTTTTACCATATTCTGCTCTGTGTTTCCCTTGCTGCTGTACCTCTACTATCCATCTTCCCAAAGAATAATAGGTCATTATCTGCACGTTATTAACCTGCTTTGCAGTAATGTTTCTCGCATATTTAATTAGTTCAATTGAATTCTGACACAAATTATCCATGTTGATATCATATACAGATTCTTTGATCTCATGTATCTTTAATTTATCAACCATTGTTTCCATCCCCCTTACCCTTTCTGTATACTCTACCACAAAAACTTTTCCTTGTGATGATGACGTCCTATCTCTTATCCTATGATCTGCTCCCAGATACCGGTCAGACGCTCCACGGAATAGGCAGCGTTTGCCGGGCTGGTGGACGGGAGTGTGACGGCTTCCACGCCAAGTATTTTTTCCTGATATTTCTTATAATATTTCCCGGAGGTTGCCCCATTACAATAGACTTTTTTGATCTGCGAGTGCTCCAGGATGGGCTGAAGATCTGTCGGTGTGACATTACGAATACTGCTATCACTTGACCCGATAATGTCACAACTATAGATAGCATCCCACAGGGCAATATGGTTGCGGTGCAGCATATCTTTTTTCTCCTCGATCGTGACTGGCACTTCCTCCTGTAAGACATTTGCCATCACTTTCCAAAAACGGTTCTGCGGATGTCCATAAAAAAACATCTGCTCTCTGGACTTGACCGACGGCAGGCTTCCCAGAATCAGTATTTTTGAATCTGCATCATATAAAGGTGGAAAGGGATGCACGATATGTTGATAGTCTGTATTCATGATAAGACTCCTTTATCCAAGATTTTTGACGATCAGGACAATGCCCGAAATAACTAAGAATACGATCACTAATCTCTTAACAATCTTTTCATCTAAGATCCTGCCACTTTGCATGCCGGCATAAAGCCCAATCAACATGAAAGGAAACAAGAGCAAGGTCTGACGCAGGCTGCCCCAAGTAATGATCCCCAAGATTCCATAAATGACTAATCGTACTGTGTTTTCCACAATAAAGACGGCACTGATATTTGCCTTGAAACCATCGCTTGTCGTCGTCACGCGTCCGACATAGGCTGCCAAAAGTGCTCCGACACCAAACATGCCACATAATGCCCCGGACAAAACGCCAATCATGCCCAAAACCAGTTTGGACTCACGCATATGTATCTGTCCGCTCTCGCGGAACCACATCTCAATTCCCAGCAAAACAACAACCGCACCAAAAATGATCTTTATGATCCTTGCATCAATGTTTTTTAAAAAGAGCGCTCCCGGGATACTTCCCAAGAGCACTAAAATTGCCAGTGGCAACCAGACTTTCAATTTTAAATCTTTGCGGTTTCTCCATGTCAAAATGAAATTGGTCGGATAACCCAAAACTAACTCCACCGGAGAAATATTTACATTATTGGTTCCAAAGCCCAAAATCGACGTGAACACCAGGGTATTGGCAAATCCGCACAACCCTTTTACATAAAAAGCAACCAGTGTTGCTAAGATCCATAACCACATAGCACTTTCCAATCCAGATTACAAGACCATAACCAGTGTTCCCACACCGATCAAAATACAGCCAATCAGGGATTTGGCTGTAAATTCCTCGTGCAGGAATACAAATGCCAAGACCAGCGTGATGACAACGCTCAACTTGTCGATCGGCACTACCTTGGATGCTTCTCCCATCTGCAAAGCCCTGTAATAGCACAACCAGGATGCGCCGGTTGCCAGTCCTGATAAGATCAGGAATAACCAAGACTTTTTGCTGATCTCCGTGATCCCGCTCTGTGTATGGGTCAAAAATACCATGCCCCATGCCATGACAACAACCACCATAGTACGGATCGCCGTCGCCAGATTGGAATTGACGCCATCAATACCGATCTTTGCCAAAATGGATGTCAAAGCCGCAAACACTGCTGAAAGAATTGCAAATACTGCCCACATAAAAATCATCTCCTCACTTACATTTCACATCGTTTGCTATCTGTAAATGATTATACATCTATTTGACATTAATGAACAAATTTTATATTTGCATCAGGGCGTCATTTAAAACCTGTAATTTTTTCTCTACTAATTTCATTACCTCCCAATGCTTCCTGCTTGTCTTTCGGCACGACCATCCGAATCACCAGTTGCATAATGTCTGTAATTTCTCTCTTACAGCCGTCCTGTATCCATTTGGTCAAAATCCCCATGATACCCTGTATATAAAAAGCCATCATATAGGGACGTTCCTCTCTCGGCACACCAAAACGCTCTAGGATCGGGTCAAAAATATAAGTATTCATCTTGTCATATTTTTTCGCCGATCCGTAGATGGTCTTCTGATTGACAGCCGCCATAAAGAGTTTCCTGTTATCCCGGATAAAGGTCAGATAGGGACGCAGATAATCTTCCGTAATGAGTACCAGTTCCTCCATAGATGCCTCAGAAATCCGGCTGACGATCGTCATCTCCTGTGTGGGGAAACAATCCAAAAATTTCTTATCAATGTATTCTAAGGTTTCCTCCAGAAGGTCTGCCGTGCTTTCATAATGCAGATAAAAAGTCGAGCGATTGACCTCCGCCACCTGGCAGATCTCTTTTACCGTGATATAGGAAAAGTCCTTTTTATCTAATAAGATAATCAGTGCCTCATCCATGCGGATCGCAGTATTAAAATATTTGCTTTCTGATCGATTCAAAGCACTTCCTCCTCCTGCTTACGCTTCTTCGCCGCTGATCTCTTTTGCCAGTTCAAGGATCTCATAAGCATATTTCTGTTTTCCTTTTTCCAATAACTTCTTGTAAATCGGATAGTTGATGCTGGCACCGACAATACCAAAGATACCCAGAATAATCCCCAGTACAAAGAGCCCCGTCCCACTGCCGATCACATGCATGGAAAGGCACATGCCAAGTCCCAAAACTAAGGCTGATGCAATACCAAAACTGTAAACAAAGATCTCTGCCGGCAATTTTGCCTTGCGGTCTAATTTCTTAAGCGCCGTGACCTTGGATGTGTCCTTCGGTGCATACTCACTTGCCAATCCCTCTGCGTAAATCTTATCTGTGTTCATTTTATCTTCCTCCTGTTTTCTTTTGATAGATTAAGTATAAAAAGAATTTACAGGCAAAAGAACAACACGATGTTAAAATTGTGTTGATTTTATATGAAATGCTTTTCTTTACAATAATGATAAATGCCATCCTCTGTCACAGACGCACAGATGTCGTCCGCAGTCTCTTTTAAGGCTTGTGATGCATTGCCCATGGCTACCCCTGTGCCAACTGCCTGCAAAAGAGCGATATCGTTATTGCCATCGCCAAAAGCGACCGCGTCCTTTTTATCCAGATGGAAATATTCCAATACTTTTTCCACACCAATACCCTTGCCACCGTCTGCCGGGATGATGTCCATGGCACGATCCCACCAGGCAGCGATCTTGACACTTTTGGTATTCTGTAAGAGCCGGTCGTATTCTTCTTTTCTTCCCCCGACCATCATCTGATAGATCTCATGTTTTTGCACTTGCTCAAAATCCGGGGCAACTTCCACTTGCATATTGGCAATGGCGTAATAATCAACCAGATCCCGATCTTTGCCATTGGCTGCCAGACGGTCTTTTGTCGCCAAAGAGATCGGTCGTCCCAAGGACGTGGCATTATCGATCACAGTCCGGATGTCCTCCGTTGGAATAGGATTGCTAAAGATGGTCTCCTCATCCGAAAAACAATAAGATCCGTTATAGGTCAGATAGGCATCAAAATCCACGCCGGGAAACTTCGGCACTTCCATGGGCGCCCGCCCGGTCGCGATACAGATCCGTATGCCATTTGCCTGTAATCGCTGCAGCGCTTCTATCGTCTTTGCCGTGATCTGTTTGGTAGTCATATCGACCAATGTCCCGTCAATGTCAAAAAAAATGATCTTTGCCATGAGCACTTCTCCTATGCTTCGTTTTCCTTAATTATACTATAAATTCCATGAACGCATATAAAAAAGGTGAAGGCTCTTTGGAGTCTTCACCTCATACACACCCTGTAGGCATTTATGCATTTTTATAATGATAAGAAAGTAAAAATGCCGAATTTATGATAACAAATACGGAGCCACAGTTGTGTACCAATGCGCCTACGACCGGATTTAAGATACCGGTGATCGCCAGTACGATCGCCACGAAATTTAAGATCATGGAAAAGGACAGGTTGAATTTGATCTTTCGCATCATTTTATGGGACAGGGCAAACAGATGTGGTAATTCTTTGACCTCATCATCCACCAAGGCAATGTCTGCTGCTTCGACCGCAATGTCACTGCCGACACCGCCCATAGCGATACCAACCATTGCCTTTTTGAGGGCAGGTGCATCATTGATACCATCGCCGATCATACACACCGGCTCTCCTTCTTCCTGCAATTTTGCAATGGCTTGCAGTTTGTCCTCCGGCAGACAGTTTGCTCTTACATCTGTGATGCCGATCTCATCCGCTATCTGGTTGGCCGCGGCTTCATTATCTCCTGTCAGAAGCACCGGACGGATGCCCTGTACCAGTAGCTGTCGGATCATGCCCTTACTTTCGGAACGGATGGAATCCGATAGAGCGATCAGTCCCGCCAATTTTCCATCGACTGCCACCACAATGACCGTTGCTCCCTTTTCTTCCTGCTCTGCTTTTAAACTTTCTACCGTCTCCGGCACCAAAAGGTCATGTGCCTGCATCATCTTTATATTTCCGGCAAGGATCTGCTTTCCATCGACATTGGCTCGCACTCCCTGTCCCGGAATCATTTCAAAATCTTCTGCCAGCGGCACATTTTTTTGTATTTCTTTCTGATAGCATCGCACGATCGCCTTTCCCAACGGATGCTCCGATTGCTTTTCCACAGCCGCAGTGTATGCATATAAGTCCTCTTTTGAAATATCCTCAACGACCGTCTCCACGCATGACACTTTTGGAACACCGATGGTCAAAGTCCCCGTCTTATCAAATGTCACACGGCGCACCTTTGCCAGACGCTCTAAAGCATCGCCCTCACGGACCAGAAATCCATGCTTGGTCGCATTGCCGATAGCCGCCATAATTGCCGTCGGTGTCGCGAGCACCAAAGAGCAAGGACAAAATACAACCAAAATCGTCACGGCACGGATGATCTGACCACTGACAAACCAAGTAATGATCGCCGCCGTCAATGCCGTGATCACGATCCAGGTAGCCCAGCGGTCAGCCAGTCCGACGATCTTTGCCTTTCCCGCATCTGCCGACTGCACCAGACGGATCATGCGCTGGATGGAAGAATCCTCTCCCACTTTTGTCGCCTTCATTTCAAAGGCACCAAACTGATTGACGGTTCCACTGCTCACCTCATCCCCCGATCCCTTATCTACTGGAAGGGATTCGCCTGTCATGACCGCCTGATTGATAGAAGTCTGCCCGCTTAGGATAATGCCGTCAACAGGTATCGTCTCCCCAGGTAGGACGCGCAGCACATCATCTAATACAACTTCCTCCGCTGCGATCATTTCCTCTTTTTCTCCCTTGATCCGCCGCGCGGTCGTTGGTGTCAGATGTACCAGTTTCTCAATCCCTGCACGCGCCTTTGCAACGGTCAGTTCTTCCAGCAGTCCTCCCAACTGCATGATAAAAGCAATCTCGCCCGCCGCGAAATCTTCGTGGATACATATAGATGCGATCAGGGCTAAGGATACCAACACATCCGCCTTGATATCAAAGGCTGTGACCAGTCCGATGATGGCTTCCAATATGATAGGAAAACCACATAAAACAATGGCTACCCAGGCAATGTCAAATGGCAAGTTCGGTATGACATGAAAAATACTAAGGAGCAGAGCGATCCCGGATATGACCAAAAAGGTGATATCTTTCTTCGTTCCTCCCCATTCCAATAATTCTTCTAATTTTTTCATCTTGTTTACACCCGCTTTCTATACCCATGGGGGTATAGGCTCATTATACCCATAGGGGTATACGTTGTCAACAGGAGTATAAAAAATCGGGAATCCTGCTTTTCGCAAAATTCCCGACTCGTGTATTCTGTCTTATCCTACTGCATATTGGCAAAGCGCTCGATCGCCTTGGTGAAGTTCTTTATCTCCTCTTCATCGCCCTTTTCCACAGCATCCTTGATGCAATGATTGATATGCCCCTCCAATACAATCTGACCACACTTGTTGAGTGCAGACTTGGCTGCATTCAGTTGTGACAGGACATCTTCGCACGGCACATCCTCATCGATCATACGGTCGATCGCCTGTACCTGACCGATGATCTTTTTTAATCTTCTATGCAAATTGTCCGAATCCATACATTGTTTCATATTCTTGTACCTCGTCCTTCATTTGAGACATTATACTATAAATATGACTTTTTTACCATGGGGGTTGTGGTGAAAATCCAAAACCTATGTCAAAACAGTTTATTCATACAAAGAATCCAATGTAAGCAGCAAGACATTCTCATCCTGTAATGACTCAAACCAATCTGTATATCCCGATAGTGAAAAGAAAAGATATTTTGAAATCTTATACTTGGGACTGATAAGTTTCCCTCTTCTCAGCAAGGTTTCATAAATGCCCTTATCTATCTTTTCGTTTTTAAATTTACATTCGCCAATAACTGCCTCTTTTTCTAATTGAGATAATGCCACCACATCAATATCAGCCGATTGTACTCTCATGACTCCATTTTTATCCGTGAGATTTTCCACGCCCCACCATGTGCCCACAGAAGTGATGAAACACCCGTACTCTCCTGCTATGCCCTGTTTCAGGGTATAATATCTGCACATATCCTCGAAAACTGCACCCATAAACGAATGTAATACAGGCTTAACCATCTTGGCATAATAGATTTCTCCCTGTCCCATTTCGATCACACTCGTAGCCTTTGGGATAAACTCATACCAGAATTTGAACATATAATCTTTTAGAACATACTGCGTCTTTTTTTTATTTTTCTCCTCTGTAATACATTTCTTTTTTTCAACCAGACCAACGTTTATCAATTTATCTAATGAATATAAAACCGTCTGCTCTTTTTCTCCGATTTTTCCCGCAATCGTGTTAAGCGTATTCACTCCAGATGCAATCTGCTCAACAATATTATTAACAACAGAAATATCCGAAAATTCTTGTATCAAAAGATTCCTTGTTTCATCATACAAATATCCATCTGTTCTAAAAAATAGTCTTACAATATTTTCATCAAGACTTTTTGTCGGATCTATCATGGAAAGATATTTTGCCACACCACCGGTAATTCCATAACAAATTGCTTTATCTTCATTAGAGTAATTGGGAACAAATTTTGCGGCGTCCAGATAATGAAACGCTTCTAGTTTTATCTGTGAATCCCGCCTGCCAAACAATGGGCTTTTTTCACTAAGTACCTTCT
>CAVGHS010000011.1:0-34974 GCA_963629085.1 bacterium | reverse complement strand
GGATACAAGGGCTATCCGGAGTTCCAAAAGGCACTGGAAGAGACCGTCCGCAACAAATTAAATTCCGTGCAGCGCATGGAAGTTACCTATGGCAGGATCGAGAAAAATGCCGTGCTCAGTTCTGTTTTATCCTCGGATGCGGACAAGATCCGGGAGACTATGGAGTCTATGGATGAGGATGTCTTTGAACAGGCGATAGATACCATCTTAAATGCCAGAAAGATCTATGTGATCGGCATCCGCAGCTGCGCACCGTTGGCATCTTTCCTGGCATTTTATCTCAATCTGATGTTTGATAATGTCATACTTTTGCAGACCAACAATTCCAGTGAGATCTTTGAACAGATGATCCATATGAATGAGTCGGACGTCATTATTGGTATCAGTTTCCCACGCTATTCCATGCGTACCTTAAAGGCTATGGAATTTGCCAACAACCGCAATGCCAAGGTCATTACCTTAACGGACAGTGTGCATTCCCCGATGAACCTCTACTCTTCCTGCAACCTGATCGCCAGCAGTGATATGGCATCCATTGTGGATTCGCTGGTGGCTCCACTGAGCGTGATCAATGCCCTGATCGTTGCTCTTTGTATGAAAAAACAGGATTCAGTGGCAGAGACCCTGGAAGCCCTGGAGGACATCTGGGACGAGTATCAGGTCTATGAGAATGATGAGATCGACCAGGTGGATGATTCGCTGAAGATGCGTTATGCAAAGATAGGAGATGGGGATGAGTAAGGTTCTTGTGATCGGCGGCGGTGCTGCCGGGATGATGGCGGCTTATGCGGCTGGCTTGTGTGGGCATGAGGTGACCCTTTTAGAACAGAATGAAAAATTAGGCAAAAAGATCTACATTACAGGGAAGGGCAGATGTAATTTTACCAATGCTTCTCCCTTAGATGAGATCATGCAGGCAGTGGTTTCCAACCCTAAGTTTTTGTACAGTGCCTTTTATACCTTTTCCAATGATGCAGTCATGGATTTCTTTGAAAGTCAGGGGATGCCTTATAAAATAGAACGCGGCAACCGCGCCTTTCCGGTATCGGATCACGCATCTGATGTCATCCGCGCATTGGAAAAAGCCATGAAAGAGCAGGGCGTGCGTATTCGTCTGCATACCAGGGTACGCGAACTTCTCGTAGCCGAGGACAAGGTGTTGGGCGTCCTTTTAGAAGACGGTTCTAAGATCATGGCGGACAGCGTCATCCTTGCGACCGGTGGACTGTCTTATCCGACGACCGGATCGACCGGACAGGGCCATGCTATGGCAAAAAACTGTGGACACAAGGTGGTTACACCGAGACCGGCACTGGTGCCACTGACGACGAAAGAAGAATATATCCTGCGGATGCAGGGACTTTCCTTGAAAAATGTATCCTTAAAGATCAAGGATGGCAAAAAGATCGTTTATGATGCTTTTGGAGAAATGCTTTTTACGCATTTTGGCGTGAGCGGACCCTTGGTCTTATCTGCCAGTTCGACATTGAGCCGGCATTTTCCCGGAGAATATCAGGCTTACATTGATCTAAAACCGGCACTTTCCGAAGAGGTCTTAAACGAGCGTTTGTTGCGGGAATTTTCGGAGCGTCCGAACCAGCATATCAAGGCAGTTTTCCAGCAATTACTACCTGCCAAAATGATACCGGTTATGATAGAATTGAGTCAGATATCCATGGATAAACCGGTCAATGCGATCACAAAAGAGGAACGCAGGCGTCTGGTGGGACTTTTGAAGGCATTTCCTTTTACCATCACCGGTACACGGGGATTTAAGGAAGCCATCATTACCCAGGGCGGTGTTTCAGTCAAGGATGTCGATCCGGCGACCATGGAATCCAAGCGGATCCAAGATCTTTATCTGGTCGGTGAACTGCTGGATCTGGATGCACTGACCGGAGGTTACAACTTACAAATTGCCTGGTCAACAGGATATTTGGCTGGGATCAGTATAAAATAAAGGTGGAAGGATTATGAGTATGAATATTGCAATTGACGGACCGGCAGGCGCCGGAAAAAGCACGATCGCAAAGAGAGTGGCAAAAGAATTAGGATTTATCTATGTGGATACCGGGGCAATGTATCGTGCTATGGCACTCTACATTTTGCGTCACGGTGTCAATGAAAAAGAAGAAAGTGCGGTTGCGGCAGTCTGCGATCAGATTGACGTAGCACTGCGCTATGAGGATGGAAATCAAATGGTTCTTTTGTGCGATGAAGATGTATCTGCAGAGATCCGCAAAGAAGAAGTCGGCAACATGGCATCCGTGACAAGCGTTTATCCTTGTGTGCGTAAAAAACTCCTTTCTTTGCAACAGGATCTGGCAGAACGTGAAGATGTCATCATGGATGGCAGAGATATCGGAACCTGTGTCCTGCCGGATGCACCGCTTAAGATCTATCTGACGGCAAGTGTTGAGACAAGGGCAAAGAGACGGTATCAGGAATTACAGGAAAAGGGACAGACCTGTGATCTGACAGAGATCATGAAGGATATCGAGGACCGCGATTACCGTGATATGCATCGCGAGATTTCCCCACTTGCACAGGCAGAGGATGCGATTTTGGTAGATTCCTCTGACATGACGATCGAGGAAGTGGTAGCCAGGATCACGGATCTTGCAAAGGGGCGTATGGCATGAAGGTGACATTGGCAAAGAGTGCAGGTTTTTGCTTTGGTGTAAAAAGGGCGGTGGATATGGTCTATGAGCAGATCGGGGATGCAAAAGAAAGACCCATCTACACCTATGGACCCATCATCCACAACGAAGAAGTGGTAAACGAACTTGCCGAAAAAGGTGTCCGGGTCATTGCGGAGGACGAAGATCTGCGCGGACTGGAGCCCGGGACGGTCATCATCCGGTCTCATGGCGTGGGACGCAAGGTCAAAGAAGATCTGGAGAATGCAGGGTTTAGCATTGTGGATGCCACCTGTCCCTTTGTGCAGAAGATCCACAGATATGTGGCAAAATATGCCGAGGAAGGCTATTTTGTCCTGGTCGTCGGAAGTGAGAGCCATCCGGAAGTACAGGGGATCGTCGGCTGGATGCCAAACGACTCCTACGCGGTCATTTCTACGCCACAGGATCTGGAAGATCTGGCTTTGGCGGGAGAAAAAATCTGTATTGTCTCACAAACGACATTTAACTACAATAAATTTCAAGAATTAGTTGAAATTATCCGAAAAAAAGGGTATGATATACTTGTTTTGAATACTATCTGTAATGCTACTGAGGAGCGCCAGAGCGAGGCGGCTACGATCGCAAGAGAAGTAGATGCCATGATCGTGATCGGTGGCAAGCACAGTTCCAACACACAGAAGTTATTTGAAATATGTAAAAAAGAATGCCAAGATACTTACTATATACAGACAAAAGAAGATCTCGATTTGTCGGTACTTCAATCCATTAGCAACGTAGGTATTACCGCAGGGGCTTCTACCCCAAACAAAATTATTGAGGAGGTTCAAAAGATATGTCAGAAATGAGTTTTGAACAAATGTTAGAAGAATCATTTAAAACAATAAGAAATGGAGAGGTAGTTGAAGGTACCGTTATCAATGTTAAGCCTGATGAGATCGCTGTAGACATTGGATACAAATCAGACGGAATCATCCATCGTAGCGAATACACAAACGAATCAAACGTTGACCTGACACAGGTTGTATCTGTTGGCGACAAGATCGACGCTATGGTTATCAAGGTAAACGATGGCGAAGGACAGGTTGCGCTTTCTTACAAGAGACTTGCTGCTGAAAAGGGCAACAAGCGTTTAGAAGAAGCATTCGAGAATCATGAAGTACTTACTGCTAAGGTAGCACAGGTATTAAACGGTGGTCTTAGCGTTGTTATTGACGAAGCAAAGATCTTTATCCCAGCCAGCCTTGTGTCAGATACCTATGAGAAGGATCTCAACAAGTACAATGGTCAGGAGATCTCATTCGTTATCACAGAGTTCAATCCTAGAAGAAGACGTATTATCGGTGATAGAAAGCAGTTATTGGTTGCTGAGAAAGAAAAACTTGCAGAAGAATTATTCGCAAGAATCCATGTTGGTGATGTTGTAGAAGGCACAGTCAAGAACGTGACAGATTTCGGTGCATTCATCGATCTGGGCGGAGCAGACGGACTTTTACATATCTCTGAGATGTCTTGGGGCAGAGTTGAGAACCCTAAGAAGGTATTCCATGTAGGAGATCAGGTCAAGGTATTCATCAAGGATATCAATGACAAGAAGATCGCTCTTTCTATGAAGTTTGAAGATCAGAATCCTTGGAAGGATGCTGCTGAGCGTTTCGCAGTTGGCACGATCGTTACAGGAAAGGTTGCAAGAATGACAGACTTCGGTGCATTCGTTGAACTTGCTCCTGGCGTAGATGCACTCCTTCATGTATCACAGATCGCAAAGGAACACATCGACAAGCCTTCTGACGTTCTTTCCGTAGGACAGGAAGTAGAAGCAAAGATCGTAGAGTTCCGTGAGGAAGACAAGAAGATCAGCCTGAGCATGAAAGCACTTCTTGCAACACCGGAAGAAGACAAGGCTGATGATGATGCAGAGTTCGCTGACGTTGACATCGACGCAGTAGCAGATGAAATGGAAGAGACAGAAGAGTAATTCTTTTCCACTTGGGGACAGATAAGTATGGATGATTATGAATCTTTCAAGAAAGCGGTATATTCGCTGACAAAGATTGACCTCAGTTCCTATAAAGAAAAGCAGATGCGCAGACGTATCGATTCTCTGGTGCGAAAGCGCAAATGCGCATCTTACGATGCTTATGTCAAGTTACTGAAATCGGATCCGGTCGTCTTTGAGGAGTTTGTCAACTTCCTGACGATCAATGTGTCAGAGTTTTATCGCAATCCGGAACAGTGGGATTTACTGGTGCGGGAATTTGTGCCGGAACTCATCAAGAAGTTCGGAACCAATTTACATATCTGGTCAGCAGCCTGCTCTACAGGCGATGAGCCGTATTCGCTGGTTATGGCTTTATCCAAGCATTTAGATCTGAGCAAGATCAAGATCACAGCGACGGATATCGACAAGCAAGTGATCGCGACAGCCAAGGTTGGTCTGTATTCTGAAAAGAGTATTGCCAATGTACCGGATGAGTTTAAACGCAAATATTTTACCAAGGTAGGTAATTCTTACCAGATTTCGGAACAGATCAAGAAGTGTGTTGAGTTTAGAGAACACAACTTATTATCGGATCCGTATCCGAGAGATTGCCACATGATCGTGTGCCGCAATGTATTGATCTACTTTACAGAAGAAGCCAAGAATGAGGTTTACGAGAAATTCGCAAAGTCCTTAAAAGATGGTGGCATCCTCTTTATCGGCAGTACAGAGCAGGTGACAGATTACAAGGGCATGGGCTATAAGCGTAGATATTCTTTCTACTACGAAAAAGGTCAGGAATAAAATAAAGATCCTAACTTCCTTTGGGAGGTTAGGATCTTTTTATCTTGTGATGGGTCAATTTAGGAGACAGGAAATGTAACGGGCAATGAATGTCTCATCCACATAGGATTCCCGGTAGGGGATGAATGATTTCTTATCCTTATATTCCCTGGCAAAGAAATAGATGTCATCACTGCAATCGAAAGTGTCCGGCACCATAAGGTAGGTGTCGACTTTGGCGATGTAACAGGTCGCCGGAGTGGCTTTCTGCTTTTTCTCTTTGGCGATATGGGATGTCAGTTCTTTGGGGATGACCATGTCTTCTTCCGGCAGATAAACATAAGATCTGACATCCGGCAGAAAATGGTACATTTTCTCGTGATAAAGAGAAATCCTTCCTTTGATGGTATTGTCATCCAAGACCATATAATAATCATCCGTATGCAGGCGCAGGGGCGCGGGCAGGCGAAAAGAAGTGGAACCTGTAAATGCGAGTTCCTGTTTGGGTATGCCCTGATAATCGGTATAGGATGACAGGGCGAGATCCGAAATATCTATCTGCATGTCCTTTAGGTGGGCATAGGATAGGATGGGCAGGATCTCGACCATGCCAGCCACATCTTCGTAGTTATGTAGTTTTAGAAGAGCCATTGCCTCGTCATTCGGCTCGTTACAGTAGGACTGGTAGACGGCGATCAACTCGCCGCCGGAGTATTTGTCCTCCCGATGGATGCCAAGAAAGGACTCGATGGCTTTTTGCCGATAGGAGGGCAGGTTTAAGACTGATTTCATGCTACGGCACGCCTTGTAGATGTCGAAATGCTGCGTTGGCAGTGACTCGGCAGAAATCTCTAGTTTTTGACAGCGGTCAAGGATAAATCTTTCATCAAAACGGATGCCGTTAAAGGAGAGGAGACCCTGAAAATCTTTACACAGATCCAAAAAGGCTCTTAAGACCTCGGACTCCTCGGCAGGCGTCTTGGCAAAGTATTGTATGAGGGTGATCTCTCTGCCTTTATGATAGGCACAGCCGATCAGATATATGGTGTTATATTTTGCGGAAAGGCCGGTAGTTTCTATGTCAAACAGGAGATGATCTTCCTGCCAGAAGTCCAATTCATTGTACCTGGGCGTGTAGGTATAGGTGTCCGTAAATGTAAGCATAAATGCCTCCTTTTGGTTAAAAATTTAACAGACAAAGCCTGTATATTCCATAGTATAGCACATATGGAAAAGGTACTCAAAAAGATACAAAAAGATACATCTGTATGTCTTGATTTGTTTGCAAAAGTGATATAATGTATTCAAAGTGTGTAATCACATAAGTATCGAAAGAAAGAGGGGTACAGTTCATGGGCCTAAAGACATTTAAGGGCGGCGTTCATCCTAAGGATGGCAAAGACTTATCCAAGTCCAAGCCGATTAAAGAATTGCTGCCGGAAGGAGAATTAGTCTTTCCTTTATCTCAGCATATTGGTGCTCCAGCAACACCGATCGTTGCTGTTGGCGATGCTGTATTAAAAGGACAGAAGATCGCAGAGGCAGGTGGCTTTGTGTCATCTCCAATCTACTCATCTGTTTCAGGAACGGTCAAGGCGATCGAGCCTAGACGTGTAACGGTTGGTGATATGGTCAATTCCATTATCATTGAGAGCGACGGTGAGTTCAATGAGGTTACCTACGAAGAGACAGAAGATGTGACCAAACTTTCCAATGAAGAGATCATTGGAAAGATCAAGGAAGCCGGCGTTGTCGGTATGGGTGGTGCAGGATTCCCAACCCATGTCAAGTTGTCTCCGAAGGAGCCGGACAAGATCGAGTATATTATTGCAAACTGCGCAGAGTGTGAACCATATTTGACATCCGATTATCGTAGAATGATCGAGGAACCGGAAAAGTTAGTCGAAGGTATGAAGATCATCTTACAGTTGTTCCCAAAGGCAAAGGGTATCTTTGGTGTTGAGGACAACAAGCCGGATTGTATCGAAAAGTTACAGGCACTGGTTGCAGGAGAGTCCCGTATGGAAGTTTGTCCGTTACAGACAAAATATCCACAGGGTGGTGAACGTCAATTGATCTTTGCTACCACAGGCAGAAGTATCAATTCCAAGATGCTGCCGGCAGATGCAGGATGTATTGTTGACAATGTAGAGACCATGGTCGCTATTTACAATGCAGTACGTTTTGGACGTCCGCTGATCAACCGTATTTTCACAGTTACCGGTGATGCGGTATGTGAGCCGAGAAACTTCTATATCAGCATTGGTACAAGTTACAGTCAGTTGTTAGAGGCGGCAGGCGGTCTGGTAGCACCAGCGAAAAAGATGATCGCCGGTGGTCCGATGATGGGATTTGCTTTATTTGGTGTAGATGTTCCTACAACAAAGACAACTTCAGCCTTGCTTTGCATGACAGAAGATGAGGCTTCTAAGTATGAGACAACAGCCTGCATCAACTGTGGACGTTGTGTAGAGGCTTGTCCTGAGGCTTTGGTTCCATCCAGACTTGCTGACTACTCTGAGCATAATCAGATGGATAAATTTGAAGAATGGTATGGTCTTGAGTGTGTAGAATGTGGCAGTTGTAGTTATGTCTGCCCGGCACGCAGACCTTTGGCACAGTCAGTTAAGACAATGAAAAAGTTTGTTCTTGCTGAAAAGAGAAAGAAAAATTAGGAAGGGGTGAATCTTGTGAGTGATTTATTAAACGTTACATCTTCGCCACACGTTAGAGATAAAATGGATACCCAGAAGATCATGGCATTGGTAGTGATCTCTTTGCTTCCGGCATCTATTTTTGGTATCTGTAATTTTGGGTTACATGCGCTGGTATTGATCCTTGTGACTATCGCGTCTTGTGTGGCTTCTGAATGGATCTACGAAAAAATCGTACATAAAAAGAGCACAATCAATGATCTGAGTGCAGTTGTTACAGGACTTCTCTTAGCACTCAACTTACCACCGACATTACCATGGTGGCAGGCAGTCCTTGGTGGTGTGTTTGCTATTGTTATCGTCAAGATGTTATTTGGAGGACTGGGACAGAACTTTATGAACCCGGCACTGGGAGCAAGATGCTTCCTTTTGATCTCCTTTACCGGATCTATGACATCATTTACCTATGATGGTGTGACAGGGGCAACACCGCTTGCTGCTTTAAAGGCAGGAGAGAGCGTAGATACCATGTCAATGCTTCTTGGTACAACAGCCGGAACCATCGGTGAGACATCTGTTATCGCACTTTTGATCGGTGCTATTATCCTGATCTTATTTGGTGTAATCGATCTTCGCATTCCGGGATCTTATATCCTTACTTTCGCCATCTTTGTATTGATCTTTGGCGGACATGGATTTGATATGAACTATCTGGTAGCACAGTTATGTGGTGGTGGACTTATGCTTGGTGCCTTCTTTATGGCAACCGATTATGTGACTTCACCGATCACACCAAACGGCAAGATCCTCTATGGTATCGTTCTTGGTATCCTGACCGGTATCTTTCGTATCTTTGGTGCTTCCGCAGAAGGTGTTTCCTATGCGATCATCTTCAGTAACCTTTTGGTTCCTTTGATCGAGCGCATCACAATTCCAAGAGCCTTTGGCGTTGTCAAAGAGAAGGGAGGCAACAAATAATGAATAAATTAGTAAAAGACGCATTAGTCCTTACTGCAATTACTCTTATTGCCGGTGTCTGCCTTGGTGGTGTTTATGAGATCACAAAGGATCCGATCGCAAAGGCACAGGAGTCTGCAACCCAGGAGTCTTACAAGGCTGTATTTGCAGATGCTGCTTCCTTTGAAGATTTAGAAGGTTTTGATGCTGCCGCAGCAACAAAGATCGCTGCTGATGCAGGTTATACCGATGATGATATTACAAATTGCGTGGTCGCAAAAGATGATGCAGGTCAGGCAATCGGTTATGTCATCACGATCACATCCCATGCCGGATACGGCGGAGATATCACATTCTCTATGGGTGTGACAAACGACGGTACTTTAAATGGTTATTCCATTACAGATATTAGTGAGACAGCAGGTCTTGGTATGAAGGCAAAGGAAGATGGATTTATGAGCCAGTTCTCCGGAATTCCTGCACAGATCTTGGAAGTGACCAAGTCTGGCAAGACAGCCGATACAGAGATCGAAGCCATCAGTGGTGCAACGATCACATCAAAGGCTGTTACCTATGGTGTAGATGCTGGTCTTACTTATTACAACAGCCTTGTAGGAGGTGCGTCAAATGAATAAGATCGTAGAACGTTTACAAAACGGTATTATCAAAGAAAATCCTACCTTTGTCCTGATGCTTGGTATGTGTCCGACACTTGCTGTTACCACATCAGCCATCAACGGACTTGGTATGGGACTTTCCACAACCGTTGTATTGGTTATGTCCAACTTTATGATTTCTTTACTGAGACATATTATCCCGGACCGTGTGCGTGTACCGGCATTTATCGTTATCGTTGCATCTTTCGTAACGATCGTACAGTTCCTGGTACAGGGCTTTATTCCGAGTTTGTATGCTTCACTGGGTATCTATATCCCACTGATCGTAGTAAACTGTATTATCTTAGGTAGAGCAGAATCATACGCTTCCAAGAATCCGGTGATCCCATCAATCTTTGATGGACTGGGAATGGGACTTGGATTTACGGTAGGTCTTACCTCTATCGGTATCGTGCGTGAGATTCTTGGAGCAGGTCAGATCTTTGGCTTCCAGATCCTTCCGCTTGCAGATGCTGCATCAGGAAAAGCAGGTTATACACCGATCACTATTTTCGTTCTTGCTCCCGGAGCATTCTTCGTATTGGCATTTTTGATCGCTCTTATGAATGTGGTTCGTGCAAATGCAGAGAAGAAAGGCAAACATATCGCACCGGCTACCGGATGCCTTGCAGGTGACTGCGAGTCTTGTGGTATGGGATCATGCTCAGGCAAGTCTAATGTCAGCGTAGCAAAAACAGAGACAAAGACAGAAGCAAAAGAAGAAGCAAAGGATAAGGAATAGGAGGAAGAGCAATGAAAGAATTACTTTTGATTTTGGTTGCATCTGCAATCGTAAATAACGTAGTGCTTAGCCAGTTCCTTGGACTGTGTCCTTTCCTTGGCGTTTCCAAGAAGATTGAGACAGCTGCCGGCATGGGTGGCGCCATCATTTTCGTTATTACCATTTCAAGTTTTGTAACAGGACTTATTTACAAGTTTATTTTGGAACCGACCGGATTTTCCTATTTGCAGACGATCGTATTCATCCTTGTGATCGCTGCATTGGTTCAGTTTGTTGAGATGTTCTTAAAGAAGCAGATCCCGGCACTATATCAGTCACTGGGTGTATATCTGCCGCTGATCACAACAAACTGTGCCGTACTTGGTATCGCACTTAAGAACGTGACCAAGGGATACAATATCTTAGAGGGTGTGATCAATGGATTTGGTACAGCCGTAGGTTTTACCATCGCTATCGTGATCATGGCTGGTATCCGTGAAAAGATCGAATTCAATGATATTCCAAAGCCATTTAAGGGATCTGCGATCGTTGTAGTTACCGCAGGACTTATGGCAATCGCATTCTTTGGATTCTCAGGAATTATTAAGTAGGAGGGCTGACAGATGAGCGTAACAGGAGTTATTGTAGCCGCTATCATTGTCGGCTGCACAGGATGTCTGATGGGATTTTTCTTATGCTTTGCATCTGAAAAGTTCAAGGTAGAAGTAGACGAAAGAGAAGAAGCAATTCTCGGTGTTTTGCCGGGAAATAACTGTGGTGGATGTGGTTATGCCGGATGTTCCGGTCTGGCTGCTGCCATCGTAAAGGGAGAAGCACCTGTCAATGGTTGTCCGGTCGGTGGCGCACCGGTTGGTGCCAAGGTCGGTGAGATCATGGGTGTTGCTGCCGGAGACAGCGTCAAGCAGGTGGCATTTGTAAAATGTGCCGGTACTTGTGAGAAGGCCGGTAAGGACTATGAGTATGCCGGTGTAGAAGATTGTCAGGCAATGGCATTTGTACCGGGCGGTGGTCCTAAGTCTTGTAATTATGGATGTATGGGATTTGGTTCCTGCGTAAAGACTTGTCCTTTTGACGCGATCCATATCGTAGACGGTATCGCAAAGGTTGATCCGGAAACATGTAAGGCTTGTGGCAAGTGTGTAAGCACCTGTCCGAAGCATTTGATCGAATTGGTTCCTTATGAGGCAACTACCTTGGTACAGTGTAGTTCTAAGGACAAGGGTAAAGATGTCATGAAGGCATGTTCGGTTGGATGTATCGGATGTCATCTTTGTGAGAAGAACTGTGAGCATGATGCCGTACATGTCATTGACAATGTGGCATACATCGATCAGGAAAAGTGCGTAGGCTGTGGTGTCTGTGCACAGAAGTGTCCGAAGAAGATCATTCTTTCCAAGTAAGAGCATCTTTTTTAGAAAGAGTTTCGGAAAATAATAAAACGGATAGGAGAGACGTAAGTGTCTTTCCTATCCGCTTTTTTACTTTATTACGATATTGTAATTTTTCGATAACAATTCAAAAGGAATGGTTTTTCCGATGCCGGAAGTGTATTGGATGGATCCGTCGTTCGTTACAAAGATGGCTTCTACATCCGAAAGGCTTTCTACATAGGCGAGTCCGTCGTCGAGCCCCATGAGAAAGACCGTCGTGCTTAAAGCATCACAGGTAAGAGAGTCATGGCTGATGATGGTCACGGAATCCAGATCATTGTCACAAGGATAGCCGGTAGAAAGATCCAAAATGTGATGGTAACGCTTGCCGTTTACTTCAAAGTATCTTTGATAGGTGCCGGAGGTAACGACCGAGTCGTCAGTGACCTTTACTGCGGCAAGTGCCGTACCGTCCTCGGAAAATGGTTCTTGAATGGCAATCTTATAGGATTTTTCATCGCCATTTTTCGGACCGACACAGAGGACATTTCCGCCCAGATTGATCAGCCCGCTATGAATGCCCTGGTCATTGAGGTAGGCTTTCATCTGATCGGCAATGTAGCCTTTGGCGATACCGCCAAGATCTATGGCAGTATTTGGGTCTGTCAGGCTGACTTCATTGCCATCTATGACAATATTTTGGTAATTGATACTGGCGAGGGCTTCCCGGATGGCTTCCTCCGATGGGATTTCCTTGGAAGAAGATTCGGAGAAATCCCAAAGGGAGGACAATTTTCCGACCGTGATGTCAAACTTGCCGTTGCTGGACTTACTGTAAGCGATACCGGCATTTAAGATGTCGATCGTCTCATCACTGACTGCTACGGCTTGTCCCCCACTGTGATTGATCTTCCAGATATCCGTCCCTTCTTTTTGGGCACTGAAAAGATCTTCGTATTTTTCTGCCATGGAAAAGCAGTGCTCCAGTTCCTTTTCATAGGATGTATCATATAGGGTAATGGTGATGACGGTATCAAAATAAAAGCCTGTCTTTGAGATCGGTTCTGACGACTTCCCGCATCCGCCCAGTGAGAACGAAGTCAAAAAGAGACAAAAAGATAAGCCGAGTGCATGTATTTTTTTCATGGTAAACACCTCATTTTTATCGTCCTATTATGATAGCATAAATGAATTGCATAAAAAAGAGATATTCGCTATAATTACATTGGTTTATTAGGGATTTGGAAGGATATGATCTTATGAAGAAAAATAGATTTAAAAATAAGAAGCGGATCGTTGTCAAGATCGGGTCTTCTTCTTTACAACATAAAAAAACAGGGCAGTTGGATTTTATCAAACTGGAAAAACTGGTGCGGGAACTCTGTGACCTGAAAAATCAGGATATCGATGTCTGTCTGGTATCATCCGGTGCCATCGCCGTCGGACGAAAGATGCTTGGTATCACCAAGCGTCCAAAAAATCTTTCGACCAAGCAGGCATGCGCTGCGGTAGGACAGGCGAGTCTCATGATGACCTATCAGAAACTGTTTGCGGAATACCACCAGCAATGCGGTCAGGTCCTGATGACCAAAAAGACCATGATCGACAATGTATCCAGAAAGAATGCACAGAATACTTTTGAAGAACTCTTTCGTCTGGGCGTGATCCCGGTCGTCAATGAAAACGATACGGTAAACACCTATGAGATCCAGTTTGGTGATAATGATTCCTTAGCAGCAATCGTTGCTTCTTTGATCGGGGCAGATCTTTTGATCCTGCTTTCCGATATTGACGGTCTTTTTACGGCAGATCCAAAGACAGACCCGGAGGCAAAACTGGTTGCCGTTGTCGAGCAGTTGGATGAAAAGTATCTGCACATGGCAAGTTCTAAGGCAGGCAGTGACGTGGGAACCGGTGGTATGACGACCAAACTCAATGCCGCACGGATCGCCACCTATTCCGGCGCAGATATGATCATCGCAAATGGTAAGGATGTGGGGATTTTACATCAGATTTTAGAGGATGATTTTGTTGGAACCGTCTTTAAAGCGGACAAAAAGGATGATTTTTTCATCGCAGATTTTATAGAGGAGAATATGAACTAATGACTGAGGAAAAGATTGCAAGGATCAATGTATTATATAAAAAGGCCAAGACAGAGGGACTGACAGAGGAAGAGGCAAAGGAACAACATGCACTCCGTCAGGAATATCTGGATAGTGTCAGAAAGAATCTGAGAAGCCAGTTGAACAATATTGATGTCAAAGAAGCAGACGGAACGATCGTCAATCTGGGAGAAAAATACGGCAAGAAGCATGAATAAGCAGGAATTGCGTAAAGAACTCAAAAAAAGGCGATGTGCCTTGCCACAAGATGTGCGAGAGGCTTACAGCAGACAGATCTGCCAAAACCTGCTTGCCTTACCTATGATAAAAGAGGCGGATCTTATCTATGCATATAGTGCTATCGGATCCGAGGTGTCTTTGCAGACACTGATCGAAGATGCCTTGGAGAAACATGGTAGGATAGGCATGCCCAGGGTCTTTGGTGATGAGATGAAATTTTTTGCCATCCGGCAGTTTTCCGAACTAAGGGAAGGTGCTTTTGGTATTTTAGAACCGCAGACGGGCGAAGAAGATCTTTTGACAGGCAATGCTGGCATTTGCCTGATCCCGGGCTTGGGCTTTGATGCCTCAGGTGGCAGGATCGGCTATGGCAAAGGCTATTATGACAGATATTTACAGGCATTTCCGGGGCTGATACGCATCGGATGCTGCTTTGAGGAACAGTTGGTAGAAAGCATTCCAAAAGAGGCGCAGGATGTATCCATGGATTATCTGATGACGCCATCCGGTCTTTTGGTATGTGAAAAAAAAGAGGAGAGAGTATGAGTGATTTAAAACAATTAGGAAGTCTGGCAAAAGAAGCATCCAGAGTCTTGGCGACCATGGGGACAAATGAAAAGAATCAGGCACTGGCTATGGTTGCAGATGGTCTGGAAGTGGATGCGGCTGAGATCTTAGCAGAAAACGAAAAGGATATGGAAAAAGGCAGAGAAGGTGGTATGCCGGAGGGGCTTTTGGATCGCCTGCTCCTGACACCGTCTCGCATCAAACAGATGGCAGAGGGCTTGCGTCAGGTCGTCGCCTTGGAGGATCCGATCGGTGAAGTCCTTTCCATGAAAGACCGTCCGAATGGTCTGACCATCGGCAAAAAGCGTGTACCGATCGGCGTGGTCGGCATGATCTATGAGGCAAGACCAAATGTTACGGCAGATGCTTTTGGACTCTGTTTTAAGACCGGCAATGCCGTGATCTTAAAAGGCGGCAGTGATGCCCTTTACTCGAATATGGCAATGGTTGCCAGTATCAAGCGAAGCCTGAAAAAAGCAGGGGTGACAGAACATGCTTTAGAACTCATTACCGATACGGATCGCGAGGTCACCAACCAGTTCATGAAGATGAACGAATATCTGGATGTCCTTATTCCGCGTGGAGGTGCAGGGCTTATCCGTGCCGTGGTAAACAATGCGACTGTCCCAGTCATTGAGACCGGAACCGGAAATTGTCATATTTATGTGGATGAGACCGCAGACCTTTCTATGGCAGTAGACATCATCGAAAATGCAAAGACACAGCGTATCGGGGTCTGCAATGCCTGCGAATCCCTTGTGATCCATAAGGATGTGGCAGAAAAAGTCCTTCCTATGATAAAGACAAGATTATTTGCCCACAATGTCGAGATCCGTGGAGATGCCGGTGCAAAGAGCATCTGTCCGGATATTTCTTTGGCAAATGATGAAGATTGGGGCACGGAATATCTGGATTATAAGATTTCCGTCAAGATCGTATCGGACATTGATCAGGCGATCGCTCATATCAACCGGTATAATACCGGACATTCGGAAGCCATTATCACGCAGGATTATAACCATGCCCAGAAGTTTTTAAATGAGATTGATGCAGCATGCGTTTATGTCAATGCGTCTACCCGATTTACGGATGGCTTTGAATTTGGATTTGGCGCAGAAATCGGTATCAGCACGCAAAAACTGCATGCCAGAGGACCGATGGGCTTAGAGGCGCTGACCAGCACAAAATATATTATTTACGGAAATGGACAGATCCGTCCATAGCCTTTTGAAGGAGAATAACTTTATGATGAGATTAGAAGATGTGCTTTCGGAAGACAAGATTCCTGCTATCGAAGTAGAGAGACAGTATTATTTTATTGACGTAGCAAAGCAGATTCTGGAGGATAAAGAAAAAGAAGCCGGACGTAAACTGACCTTTTGTGTCAATACTTTCGGCTGTCAGATGAATGCCAGAGATTCCGAAAAACTGATCGGTATCTTAGAGCAGGTCGGCTATGTGCAGGCGGATTCCGAGGATGCGGATTTCGTGCTCTACAATACCTGTACCGTGCGTGAAAATGCCAACAACAAGGTCTATGGACATCTGGGTTATCTGAACAATAAGAAAAAGAAAAATCCCCACATGATGATCGCTTTGTGTGGTTGTATGATGCAGGAAGAACATGTGGTTGAGACCATCCGCAAGAAATATCGTTTTGTCGACCTGGTCTTTGGTACACATAACATTTATAAATTTGCAGAACTTTTGGTGCGATCGCTCTTATCCCGGTCCATGATCGTAGACATCTGGAAGGATACCGACCAGATCGTAGAAGACCTGCCGATCGAGAGAAAATACAGTTTTAAATCCGGCGTCAATATCATGTTTGGCTGCAATAATTTTTGCAGTTATTGTATTGTACCTTATGTCAGGGGCAAGGAGCGCAGCCGTAAGCCGATGGATATCATCCGTGAGATCGAAAAACTGGTCGCAGATGGTGTGGTCGAGGTTATGCTCTTAGGACAGAACGTCAACTCCTATGGAAAGAATTTGGACGAGCCGGTGACCTTTGCCCAGTTGTTGGAACAGGTAGAGCAGATCGAGGGCTTGGAGCGTATCCGCTTTATGACCTCCCATCCAAAGGATTTATCCGATGAGTTGATCGAAGTGCTGGGAAGATCCAAAAAGGTCTGCAAGCATTTACACCTGCCACTGCAATCCGGTAGCAGCAAGATCTTGCAGAAGATGAACCGCCATTACAATAAGGAAGACTATCTGACCCTGGTGGATAAGATCCGTGCGGCAGTGCCGGATATGGCGATCACAACAGATATTATTGTCGGTTTCCCGGGCGAGACAGAGGAAGATTTTTTGGAGACTTTGGACGTGGTGGAAAAGGTGCGCTATGACAGTGCCTTTACCTTTATCTACTCTAAGAGAACCGGTACGCCTGCTGCATCTATGGACGATCAGATTCCGGCAGATGTGGTAAAAGACCGTTTTGACCGCTTGCTTGTCCGTGTGCAGGCGATTTCCGCAGAAAAGGCAAAGGCCTACGAGGGCAAGACGGTAGATGTTTTGGTAGAGGAAGTCAACCAGCACGATGCCAGCCTGATGACCGGACGCATGAGCAATAACTCTACGGTACATTTTCCGGGAGACGCCGGACTGATCGGTCAGATCCTTCCGGTAAAACTGGTAGAGTGTAAGGGATTTTACTATATTGGAGAGCAGGTTTGATGAGACAACACTTTGGTAAAAGAGATTGGATCCTGCTGGGAGTTTTAGCGATTATTGCTATCTTTATTTGGGGATATACGGCCTTTGTGCAAAAAGACAGTGCATCCAAAGCCATTGTCACGGTGGACGGAGAGACCTACGGCACCTATGATCTGAAGAAAGACCAGACGATCGAGATCAAGAAGGATGATAGCGTATGCAATGTCCTTTGCATTCAGGATGGTGAGATCTTTATGCAGGATGCCACTTGTCCGGACAAACTTTGCGAAAAGCAGGGAAAAAAGAGTCACGATAAGGAGACGATCGTCTGCCTTCCCAATAAGGTAGTCGTCACGGTGGTCTCTGCGGATGATACATCCGGGATCGACTCGGTGGCAAACTAGAGGTGGATATGAGAAAAAAAGTCGCATTGCTAGGTGTTTTTTTAGCACTTGCTTTGATCTGTAGTTATATTGAATCCCTGATCCCTTTTTATTTCGGGGTGCCGGGCATGAAACTGGGACTGACCAATATTGTTGTTGTGCTTCTTCTCTATTTTTATGGAACCAAGGAGGCCCTGGCGGTATCGTTCATGCGTATTTTGCTTGCCGGTTTTATGTTTGGAAATGCCTTTAGTATCCTCTATAGTCTGGCAGGCGGGCTGCTCAGTCTGTTTGTCATGGCACTTTTGAAAAAGACAGGTTGGTTTCAGATGACCGCCGTCAGTATCTGCGGAGGCATTACCCACAATCTGGGGCAGATCTTAGTGGCTATGGTGGTCGTTAAAAACTATTATATCTTTGGATATTTTCCCTTCCTTTTTGTCGGTGGCTGGATCACGGGACTTTTGATCGGACTGTTAGCCCAGGAAATCTATACGAGAACAAAACATTTTATAAGATGATGGAGAGACTATGTATTCCTATATTTCAGGCCAGTTGGTGGAAGTAAATGAAGAAACGATCGTGGTGGACAATCACGGGATCGGCTATGAATTTTTTGTACCCAAGTCCGTGATCTATCAGTTGCCAAATGTTGGCGGTAACATCAAGATCTATACCTATTTGTATGTAAGAGAAGACGCTATGCAATTTTTTGGTTTCCGTACCAAGGAAGAACTTGCTCTTTTCAAACTTTTGATCGGTGTCAATGGGATCGGACCCAAGGGGGCTTTGGCAGTCCTTGGTGTCTTAAGTGCGCAGGATCTGCGTTTTGCCATATTGGCGGAGGACGCAAAGGCGATCGCGGCAGCGCCGGGGATCGGTTCTAAGACAGCGCAGCGCGTTATCATTGACCTCAAAGACAAGATCGATAAGATTGCACCGGCAGGCAGTGCCAGTGGCATTCCGATAAATGATGCTGCCTCTGCTATCAAGACGGATGTGATCGATGCCATGACCTCACTTGGTTACTCGGCATCCCAGGCATTGCGTGCCATGGAAGATATGGAGATCACGGAGGACGATACTGTGGAAGTGGTCTTGAAAGAGGTCTTAAAGAAAATGTCTTTTTTATAGGAGCAGGATATGGAAAAGCGTGTTATTTCAACAGAAGTTCTGACAGAGGAACGCAGTGTGGAATCCTCCCTCCGTCCGGTCAAATTGGCGGAATATGTAGGGCAGGATCGCATTAAGGATAATTTAAAAGTATATATCGAGGCGGCAAAGAACCGTGGAGAGGCACTGGATCATGTGCTTTTCTATGGACCACCGGGACTTGGTAAGACTACCCTTGCCTGCATCATCGCAAGCGAGATGGGTTCCAATATCAAGATCACATCCGGCCCTGCCATTGCAAAAACGGGAGATATGGCATCCATTTTGTCTAATCTGCGCGAGGGGGATGTCTTATTCATTGATGAGATCCATCGACTGAACAAGCAGGTGGAGGAATTTTTATATACTGCCATGGAAGATTACGCCATGGATGTTTTGATCGGCAAAGAGAATTCGGCCAAATCCGTGCGTATCGAACTGCCGCGCTATACGCTGGTAGGGGCAACGACAAGAGCAGGTCTTTTGTCAGCACCCTTGCGTGACCGTTTTGGCGTGGTACATCACTTGGAATACTACAATGCCAAGGAATTGCAGACCATTGTCTTGCAGTCAGCATCCAAATTAAATGTCAAGATTGATGAGGAAGGTGCCTACGAACTGGCAAGAAGATCCAGAGGAACGCCGCGTATTGCCAACCGTTTTCTGCGCCGTGTGCGGGATTTTGCAGAGGTGCGCTATGATGGCGTGGTGACAAAGGAAGTGGCTGCGGCAGCCCTTGATCTTTTGGACGTGGATTCCATGGGCTTAGACCGCAATGACAGAAAGATCTTAGAGACCATCATCCACAATTTTGCCGGTGGCCCGGTGGGACTGGATACCTTGGCGGCAACGATCGGTGAGGATTCGGGAACGATCGAAGATGTGATCGAACCTTATCTGGTCATGAATGGGCTTGTCATGCGAACCCCAAAGGGACGTGTGGCAACCGATCTGGCATATCAGCAGTTGGGATTGGAAAAATAAGGGAATAGTCTTGTAATTCTAAAAATAACCCGATATAATAGATATATTGTAGACAGTAGGAGGAAGCGTTTTATGGCTGCGAAAAAAAGCGCGGAAGTCATTATCGATGGCAAGGTATATACCTTAAGTGGATACGAAGAAGAAGATTATCTGCAAAAAGTAGGTGCCTACATCAACAACAAAATAAGCGAGTTCAATGAGATGGAGGAGTTCCGTAGATTATCTGCGGATACCCGGAGTACGCTTCTTGCCCTCAATATTGCAGATGATTATTTTAAGGCAAAGGAATCTGTCGACAAGTATCAGATGGATATGGATCAAAAAGAAAAAGAGATCTATGATCTCAAGCATGACTTGATCGCAGATCAGATCAAGATCGAGAACTACGAGGAAAAGATCAAGGCTTTAGAAGCGGATAAGCAGGAATTGCTGGTCCAGAAGTCCAAGTTGGAGGCATCACTTGAGGATGCATTGCTTGGCGATATAGCGGAAGATAAGTAAGGACAGTGCAAACTGTCCTTTTTGTTGTAATAGGAAAGAGGATGTATGAGAGAAAAAGAACTGGAACTATTGTCTCCGGCGGGAAATATAGAGATTTTTAAAAGCGTCATTGATGCCGGGGCAGATGCCGTTTATTTTGGCGGCGATCTCTTTGGCGCCAGAGCCTATGCAAAGAATTTTTGCATAGAAGAAGGAGCCGAGGCTATCCGCTACGCCCATCTGTATGGCAGGCAGGCATATCTGACCGTCAATACTCTTTTGAAAAATCTTGAAATTGAGCGGGATCTTTATGATTATATACGTGCCTATTATGAGGCGGGGCTGGATGCTGTCATCGTACAGGATATGGGTGTTTTTTCCATGCTCCATACCTATTTTCCGGATCTGGATCTGCATGCCAGTACCCAGATGACACTTGCGGGCGCGGATGGCGCTGCCCTTTTACAAAAACAGGGTGCCAGTCGTATCGTTACCTCACGAGAATTGTCCATTGCGGAGATCGCAGAGATCTACCAAAAGACCGGGATCGAGATCGAGACCTTTATCCATGGGGCGCTCTGTGTCTGCTATTCGGGACAATGCCTGATGAGCAGTATGCTGGGCGGACGCAGTGGTAACCGTGGACGCTGTGCACAGCCGTGTCGTCTGCCTTATCAACTGCTGGATGCAAAGGGGCAAAAATGCACGATGCCGGGGCAGTATCTGCTCAGTCCCAAAGACCTGTGCGGCATAGATTATATTAAAACACTGGCAGAGGCAGGTGTATATTCCTTTAAGATCGAAGGACGTATGAAGCAAAAGGAATATGCAACAGGCGTGGTCAGTTTATATCGAAAATATATGGATGCCTATCTGGAGGGCAGGGATGTTCCTGTAAATAAGGCAGACCGCCAGCGGATCTTTGATCTGGGCAATCGCAAGGGCTTTACCCATGCTTATTTTACCAGGCAAAATGATCCGGACATGATCACTTATACCAAGCCATCCCATGAAAAGGCAGACCTTGCAGCCCAGGAGCCTGAGCCTCAAAAGTTAGGCATATCCGGTAAGTGTTACTTGCAGATCGGCTGTCCTGCCAGACTTAGCGTGACTTATCAGGATACAAAGCGTGCGGCAAGTGTGGAAGTCCTTGGCAATGTGGTAGAGCCTGCCGGAAAATCCCCGATCACAGAGGAACAGGTAGCGGCGAAATTGAAAAAGACAGGAAATACCCCGTTTTGTTTTTCCGACTTGGAGATCACTTTGGATCCGGAAGCCTTTTTCCCGGTGGGACACATCAATGAAATACGAAGAAATGCTTTGGAGACCTTGCAGGAAAAAATAGAAAAGGGGACGGAAAAACGAATACCGCCACTTCCTTTCGAAAAGTTGGAGGCGGAAAAATCGGATGAAAAGCCGGATGCCTTGCAGCATCTTCTTGTGACTTGTCAGACCAAAGAGCAGTATGCGCTTGCCTTAGAGACGGACTTTGTCTCGCGGATCGGACTGCCGCTTTTTGCTTTTTTATGGGAGCAGGATCATAGCGTGACAAAAGAGGTATGTCTTGCAAAAGTGACAAAGATCTGTGAGCGTGCGCATGCAAAGCAAAAGGAGATCTATCTGCTCATGCCTGCGATCTGCCGCAAAAAGGAGACCGATCTTTTGCGTGAGTGGGATTTTCTTTTTGATAAAGCCTATTTTGATGGTGTGATCGCAGCATCTTATGATGGACTGGGACTTTTGGAAAGCATTGCATATCCCAAAGACCGCGTGATCTTAGACCATAGACTCTATACGTTTTCTGACCGGAGCCAGCAGGCTTTTGCCCAGATGGGCTATGCGTGCAATACAGCGCCTTTAGAACTTAATGCCAAAGAACTGGGACACCGCTATAATGCAGCATCCTATATGATGATCTATGGCAGGATGCCGCTCATGATCACGGCAAATTGTCAGAATGCAAATGCCGGAGGCTGCGATCATACGCCGCAGACATATTATCTGCAAGATCGCTACAAAGAGAGATTTCCGGTTAAAAACTGCTGTGCTTTTTGTTATAATGAGATATACAACAGCAAGATCTATCAGATCTTTTCTGAGAATAAAAGTTTAAAAGGCTTGGGCTTTTTCGGATATCGTATGGATTTTTCTTTTGAGACAAAAGAGGAGATGAGGCAGGTCTTAGTGCGATATGAGAATGCCTTTTACCGGAAAGGCTTGGGCACAGAAGATGCCGGAGACGGCGGTCATTATACCAAAGGCCATTTTAAACGAGGAGTAGAATAATGGTTCATTTGATTGTATCAATAAGTCGCTTTTCTATGCTTTTTATGATAGCGATCTATACCTATTATTGTTTTGCAAGCCTGAAAAAGAATATTTCAGAGCGCAGACAGACAAGACTTTACAAAAAACAGACGACCCTTATGTATGGACTTTTGATCAATGCCAATCTGGTCTTGTACCTTGTCATGCAGGATGTCCGTATCTTGGGACTTTGCCTGTGTGAGATCCTCCTGTTTGCTATCACGCTCTTGATCTATCAAAAGATCTATGCCCATGCCTCCAAGGCACTGGTCAACAATATGTGTATGCTGCTGGCGATCAGTTTTCTGATCCTGACAAGGCTGGATATGGATAAGGCAATCAAGCAGTTTGCCTTTGCCGGAGCAGCGGTCGTTATCACCTGTTTTGTACCGATCCTGGTTGCCAAGTTAAAGGTCTGGGACAAACTGGGATTTTTATATGGTCTGATCGGTATCGGTGGACTTGCCTTTGTTTGTGTGGCGGCATCGACGACTTATGGCGCAAAGCTCAGCATCAGCATTGGATCGGTCGTTTTACAGCCATCGGAGTTTATCAAGATCCTGTTTATCTTTTTCTCCGCATGTATGCTTTACAAATCGACGGAATTTCATCATGTGGTAAAGGTAACGATCATAGCGGCACTGCATGTCCTGATCCTGGTGGCATCGCGTGATCTGGGGGGAGCCTTGATCTATCTGGTCACATATCTGGTCATGCTTTATGTTGCCAGCCGCAAGCCGATTTATATGATCTTAGGACTGGGATCCGGGGCGTTAGCCTCTGTTGTGGCATATCATTTATTTGCCCATGTCAGAGACCGTGTGATCGCCTGGAAAGATCCTTTGAGCGTGATCGATGACCAGGGCTATCAGATCTCACAGTCACTGTTTGCTATCGGTTCCGGCGGTTGGTTTGGCGTCGGTCTGGGACAGGGCATGCCGGACAAGATCCCGGTCGTAAAGACAGACTTTGTCTTTTCTGCGATCGCTGAGGAATTTGGCGTGGTGTTTGCTATTTGTATCATTTTTATCTGCATTTCCTGTTTTCTTATGTTTTTTAACATTTCCATGCAGGTAAAGGACATCTTTTATAAATTGATCGCACTGGGGATCGGTACCTTGTATGGAACCCAGGCCTTTTTGGCGCTTGGTGGTGTGACAAAGTTCATACCGTCTACGGGAGTTACCCTGCCACTGGTAAGTTATGGCGGCAGTTCCCTGCTCAGCACGATCATATTATTTGCGATTATTCAGGGCTTGTATGTCATGCAGGTGGATGAAGGAGATTCGGATGAAAGAATGGAACGCGCACGAAAGAAACGAAGATAAAGAAGTTGAAATCCTGGATTTTAACGATTCTCATAAAAGAGGGCGCAGAGAAAAAACAAAGACAAGTGCTAAAGGGGCACGATACGAGCAGACGCGTCAGACACAGACGACCAGAAAGTCAAAGAACGAGCGAAAGACGACGACCCGCAACAAGGAATATGCGATCGTCACCTATGTCTTTTTAGCACTCTTTATCTGTATGACAGGCTGGATCATTTATTTTATGCAGTTTAAGAGCGAGGATTTTATCAATAACTCCTATAATGCGAGACTGGCGAAACTTTCTGATTATACCGTGCGGGGGGATATCCTGGCAAATGACGGTACGGTACTTGCTACGACAAGTGTGGATGAAGCGGGCAATGAGACGCGTAATTATCCTTATGGCAGTGTTTTTGCTCATGCTGTTGGCTATTCGGTCAACGGTATGTCCGGGGTGGAACTGGATGCCAACTACAATCTGCTCCGTTCCAATGCCTTTATTTTGACCCGCATTTTTAACGAGATCCGTGACCAGAAGAATCCGGGGGATGATGTTGTTACAACCTTGGATGTCTCTTTGCAACAGGCATGTTATGATGCTATGGGTTCCCAGGATGGCGCGGCGATCGTCATTGATCCTGCAACAGGAAAGATCTTAGCCATGGTCTCCAAACCGGACTATGATCCCAATACCATCGCACAGAACTGGGATTCTTATGTGGCGGCAGACTCTGACTCTACGGTGCTTTTAAACCGTGCGACTCAGGGCTTGTATGCACCGGGATCGACCTTTAAGATCTTTACTTTACTTTCTTATTTAAAGCAGGGCAATGACCCGGGGGCTTTTTCTTATGATTGTAATGGCACTTTTGAATACAACAATTATGCCATGCATTGCTACAATAACAAGGCACATGGCAGTGAGAACCTGATGGATGCCTTTGGAAATTCCTGCAACTGTGCTTTTTCCAATATCGGGCTGTCCTTAGATCTGGATGCTTACCACAAGTTATGTCAGAAGATGCTCTTTAATCAGGACTTGCCGACCGCTTTAAAAAATACCGCCGTCAGCAAGATGACTCTGGAAGATGGAGCGTCATCTTCTTTGGTAATGCAGACAGCCATCGGACAGGGCGAGACCATGGTTTCACCGCTTCACATGGCAATGGTCGCCAGTGCGATCGCAAATAACGGCACTTTGATGGAACCCTATATCATCGATCATACACAAAATGAGAGCGGAACCATCGTCAAGCAGTTTGATGCAACTTCTTACGGAGAACTGCTGTCATCTTCGGATGCTGCGACTTTGCAGGAATATATGCGTTTTGTGGTCACGAACGGAACCGGCAGTGTCTTAAACAGTGATCTGTATGAAGCATATGGAAAGACAGGAACCGCAGAGTTTTCTTCCAATAAAAACGAGGATCATTCCTGGTTTGTCGGCTTTGCCAAGAATGCAGAAGGTAAGCAGATTGCTGTGGCTGTTGTCATGGAGGGTGTGGAATCCGGCGGACACTATGCCGTCCCTGCTACCAAGAAGATCTTTGATGCTTATTTTGGCACATATTAGAAATAAAACCGGTAAATACTGGATAAATGGGTAATACTATATGAGATGGTACAAGGATTTATATGTCAGTGAAAATATCACAGGAAGTCTAAAGTATATACAATTCATGGTTGATCACGGTTTGCAGGTCAGACCCTTATATCTGATTGTTTTGTCTGAGATCAGTGACGGGCAATTGGAGATCATTCCTGTTGCGACCCTAAAGATCCCTATTTTTCGCCATAAATCTTATGATATCATTGGCGTGGCAAAGGGTTATTACCATGCCAGGAGTCTCGTAGAACGTATTTATGGGGATGTATATAGCCGGACCGGGGACTGTCAGGTGAAAGCATATTTCCGACAGAAATTTGAGGAAGAGGAGCGTGCGTAGATGGGTGTAATAACAGTTATTCTATCCATTTTAAAAGTGATCGGCATCATTCTTCTTGTCATACTGGGGCTGATCTTAGCCATCCTTTTGTATCTTTTATTTTTGCCATTTCACTATGAACTATCCGGTAGTCATAGCATAGAGGAGGGCTGGGACGGACAGGTCTATTTCGCCGGATTTATGCATTTCTGGCAGGTCAGATTTGCCCAGTTTGCAGAAGACTACGAATTGCGGGTCTTTGCTTTCTGGGGAAAGTTGCAGGTATATCCTTGGAAGAAAAAGGCTAAGGATGTTTCAGAAGATGATGTGACGATGGGGACTTTGGAATCTGAGGCTCTGCATTCGGATACGCCGGAGGATAAGACCTTAGACGAGGAAGACATCGCAGAGATTTTAGAGGACAAGACGGTAAGAAACTCGGATGTAGAACGCATGGCGGCATCTGCTAAGGCAGAAAACACAAAGCATGCATCTGACAAGGAAGAAAACAAGTCATCGGAGGAGTCGAAGGAACAGGCAGGATCACAGAAAAAGCAGAAAAAAAAGACTGCTGCAAAAAAGAAGAAGTCAGATGGCGGTCTGAAAGAAAAATGGCAGGCATTTCATAAAAACGCTACGGATGAGCATAATAAAAATGCAGTATTCTTTTTGCTGCAAAAGGCACTCTGGATCTTAGAGCGCGTCAAGCCGACAATCCTGGAAGCAGATGTCGATTTTTCACTGGGAGACCCCGCACTGACCGGAGGAGCGACCGGAGTCATCAGTCTTTGTCCGGTATGTTATGGAAGGAAGTGTCGGATCATTCCGGACTTTGAAAGTGACGAGCCGTATCTATTGGGAAGTATTTCCCTAAAGGGAATTGTATTTTTATGGCATTTCGTTTATCTTATAGTTAGCGTATATTTTAATAAGGATTGTAAAAAGTTATTTCATTTATAAAAGAACATAGTAGTGCGAAAAGCATAAGGAGAGGCAATATGGAAAAGAATAACGAAGTATTTAATGAAACAGTCAATACCCTGTTTCAGGGGATGGATGGCTTTATTTCAACAAAGACCGTTGTAGGTGATGCCATCCATATTGGGGATACGATCATCGTACCGCTGGTCAATGTTACTTTTGGCGTGGCTGCTGGGGCATTTCGTGCAGAGAAGAAGAACAACTCCGGCGGTGGTATGGGCGGAAAACTCACACCGAGTGCCGTACTGGTCATCCATAATGGCATTACCCGCATGATTAGTGTGGAGCGCAATTCCGGTATCGAAAAGATCCTGGATATGGTGCCGGATTTCGTAGATAAGTTTGTCAGCAAAAAAGATGGTGCTACGCAGGATCCTGAGGCAAGAAAGGCTGCCCATGAGGAGATGGAAGATATTTTAAGTGATGCCGTCAATAATGCTACGTTTGAGGAGTAGGAGGAGACAGGATTGTGAAAGCATAGTATAATATAGTAAAGGAGGTATGGATCATGTCAGTAGATATCATTAAAAATGTTCTGCAAGATATTGTCAGCAAATATCCCATTACAAGAGTAACTTTATTTGGATCCAGAGCAAGTCAGACAAACAGACCGGATAGTGATGTAGATCTTATCATTGAGTTTAGTTCACCGGTTACACTCATGATGCTTGCGCAGATAAAGTATGATCTGGAAGATGCTTTGGGACTGCGCGTCGATGTGATCCATGGACCGATTCAGGAGACAGATCTGATCGATGTAGGACAGGTGGTGGAATTGTATGCAGCGTAGAGATAGGATTGTCTTACAGAAAATCATTTCGGAAATTGATGTCGGATCAGAATTATTAGGAGATAGTTCGGTAGATGCATTTAAAAATAATGAAATGCAAAAACGGGCTGTTGCCATGACAGTGATCAATGTTGGAGAACTGATAAAATCTGTAACAGAAGAAATGCGAAAAGCACATAGGGAAGTACCATGGAAGGCTGCTGCAGGGATGAGGGATATTACAGCCCATAAATATCAGACTTTGCGAATGGAAGATGTATATAATACAGTTTTGCAGGACTTTCCAAGTTTGAAGCAACAATTACTGGATATCTTAAAAAATGAATCATAGAATAAAAATTTCGATGAAAATATGCTTTGGTTGGATTATACGATTCACCAAAGCATATTTTTAAAAAACGTTGTCTTAACAGCGGCTGGTGCTGCAAAGTGCAGGTTGAATTATAATGAGATCGAAGTGAAGGGAGAAGTAGATATGTGTACGGTATTTGAAGAGACTTGGCAGGAAGGTGTAGACGTGGGCATTGAAAGGGGAATATCCCGTGGCGAAAATAAACTATTTTGCAAAATGTATCAAAACGGCATGTCTATCCAAGAAATTTCCAAAGCAACAGATATGCCGGAAGAATGCATACGAGAAGCAATAGAAAATACAAAATAATTTTATAGACAAAGGAGATCACAATGGTAGTAGCAATCACTTATGACAAGGAAACAGGAAACGTAGGACAGCACTTTGGACACGCTGATTTTTTCAAATTGTATGAAATCGAAAACGGCAGGATCATGGATTCGGCAGTGGTAGCCCCTTTTGGACAGGGACACGAAGCAGTGGCAAGTACCATGGATGACTATTCGGTGTCTTTGGTCATTTGTCAGAACATCGGTGACGGAGCCATGCAGGCACTTTCAGCCTATGGCATTGCCGTGTGTCCGAATGTGGAAGGCTTGGCAGATGATGCGATCGAGGCTTTTATGCAGGGCAGTCTTTTGATCGAAAATGCTCCAAACTGCGACTGCGATCATGGTGCAGGAAGTTGCTGTGGTGGAGAAAGTTCCTGCGGATCCACTTGTGGGGGCTGTTGTCACTGATAGACAATAGCAAGCGATACGAATATAATAAAAGAAAACATAAAGGAGGGTTTTAACATGGCAGTAGCAATTATCGTTATAAGAGAAAAATCTCTTTTATAATACGATCCTGCCACGGATCTTCTATGTTATCTGTATCCTGGTCAGTCTGTTTTTGTTTGGCATGATCACAGATAGTCTGGAAGCATGTATCTTCTTCTTTGCGGCATGGGGAAGCGGCTATTTCGCCATCCGCCCATTTGCATTAGAAAAAGAGCATAAAGTGGCGCCGGTTTTGATCACGCTTATTGTAGCCGCTATCTTTAGTGTGATCGCAAATGTTTTTGCACCGGGCAATCTGCTTCCTTTTATTGCCCGTGGACCGGTCATTACCATACTGGTGTCTTACCTTGCCCTTGGAGCAAAAAAGACACCGGAAGGCAATCGCATCTATGGTCAGATCCTCGGATTCCGAAATTTTATTGAAAAGGCAGAACTGGACAGACTCAAAATGTTTGTAGCAGAAGATCCTGCCTATTATTATCATATTTTGCCTTATGCTTATGTGCTTGGCTTAAGTGATGCATGGATCGCTAATTTTGAAAGACTGCATATGCCACCGGAGACACCGGTCTGGTACTATGGAGCACATCCTTTCGATTGCCATGCGTTCAATGACTCCTTTGCCAATTCCATGAGCACGGCATCATCCAGTCCGAGTTCTTCCGGCGGTGGAGGTTCTGTCGGTGGTGGATCCGGCGGTGGCGGTGGCGGCGCCTGGTAAAAGATATTTAATGCAATAATATAATAGAAAAGACATATAATATATGTAAGATCACATATGTTATATGTCTTTTTATTATGAAAAAAGTAATTGGTTTTGGTATGTTTTTTACCGGCGTAGGGATCTTTATCGGAAATTGCATTACAAATGGTTGTATCTGCATCATACTGGCGATCGCACTTTTATGTATTGGCTTTAAACTCTTTTGTTGTGACTGAGAAGAGAGAGAGTGGGATAGGAAGTTTTAGATACAAAAAAAGGAATTGTCCAAAAGACAATTCCCTGATTGACGAAATATTAAACTCGCTCAACTTTACCAGAACGTAAGCAAGATGCACATACGTACAACTTCTTAGGTGTTCCGTTTACGTTACACTTAACAGACTTGATGTTTGATTTCCACATTCTGTTTGATCTTCTATGAGAATGGCTCACATTATTTCCGAAATGAGCGCCTTTTCCACAAACTGCACACTTAGCCATGACTGCACCTCCTTGGATTATGGTTTTGTAATTTCTGTATTCGCTACAAAATCGCAACACGCATATTATATCAGAGCATTTTCTAAAAAGCAACGTTTTTTTGCTTCTTTTTTTGAAAAAATATGGGGAAAGCCAAAAATTAGATTGTATTTTATGGAAAAACGTTTATAATAAAAACATATTATGTCATTTATATTATGGACGATTATTGTGGAGGTATATATATGCAAGGTCAAATGGAAACCAATTTGGGTAAGATCGTGATCGAATCAGACGTTATCGCAACTTATGCAGGATCTGTAGCGGTAGAGTGCTTCGGTATTGTGGGCATGGCTGCTGTCAATATGAAGGATGGTCTTGTAAAGTTATTGAAAAAGGACTATCTGAATCATGGAATCGCTGTCTCTATTGATGAAAACAATGAGATCACACTTGATTTCCATGTGATTATTTCTTATGGTGTCAGCGTGGCTACCGTTGCTGACAATTTGATGGAGACTGTCAAGTATAAGGTAGAATCATTTACCGGCATGACAGTCAAGGCAATGAATATCTACGTTGAAGGCGTAAGAGTAATTGACTAAGGAGGATATACGATAGTGGAAGCCAATACAATTAACGCATCTACATTAGCCAAGATGTTTTTAGCAGGTGCAAAGAACTTAGAGTCTAAAAAAGAATGGATCAATGAACTGAACGTCTTCCCGGTGCCGGACGGAGATACCGGAACCAATATGACGATGACCATCATGTCAGCTGCCAAAGAAGTCAGTGCATTAGATCAGGTCGATATGAAGACTCTTGCCAAGGCAATCTCATCCGGTTCCCTTCGTGGTGCACGCGGAAATTCCGGTGTTATTCTTTCTCAGCTTTTGCGTGGATTTACAAAGGCGATCAAAGAGGTAGATCAGGTAGATGTCGATGTTTTGTGTGAAGCATTACAGCGTGCCGTTGAGACTGCTTACAAGGCTGTTATGAAGCCAAAGGAAGGCACGATCCTTACCGTTGCCAAGGGCGCTGCTGACAAGGCATTGGAATTAGTCGATACGACAGATGATATTGTTTACTTTATAGATGAAGTTATCAAAGAGGCGGATTATGTCCTTGGAAAGACACCGGATATGCTTCCTGTATTAAAGCAGGCCGGCGTTGTTGATTCCGGCGGACAGGGACTTGTCGTTGTTATGCAGGGGGCATATGACTGCCTGCTTGGCAAAGAAGTAGACTATACGATCGAGACAGAGACCGGATCCGGCAATGTTACAAAGGTTGCACCGGAGACCGAGGCGGAGATCAAGTATGGTTATTGCACAGAGTTTATCATTGTTTTAGACAAACCATTGACCGATGCACAGGAGCAGGAGTACAAGGGCTATCTCGAATCTATCGGTGATTCTATCGTTGTTGTTGCAGATGATGAGATCGTTAAGACCCATGTACATACCAATGATCCGGGACTTGCCATTCAAAAGGCCCTGACACATGGTTCTCTTAGCAAGATCAAGATTGACAATATGCGTGAGGAGCATCAGGAACGTCTGCTCAAGGATGCAGAAAAGGCAGCCGCGCAGCAGACCGAGGAAAAGAAAGCAGAAGAAGATACGCCTGCTAACGCAGAGCCGGAAAAGGAAATGGGCTTTGTTGCCGTATCGATCGGCGAAGGTCTCAATGAGATCTTTAAGGAACTGGGCGTTGATTACATGATCGAGGGCGGTCAGACCATGAACCCTAGTACAGAAGATGTATTAGATGCGATCGCCAAAGTACCTGCCAAGACCGTATTTGTATTGCCAAACAATAAAAATATCATCTTGGCTGCAAATCAAGCGGCTTCCTTGTGTGAGGACAAGGAAGTGATCGTTCTTCCGACTAAGACGATTCCACAGGGTATTACAGTTCTGATCAACTTCATTCCGGAGCAGAGCGCCAAGGAAAACGAAGAACGCATGATCGAGGAACTTTCCAATGTCAAGACCGGACAGGTCACTTATGCCGTGCGTGATACCGTGATCGATGACAAGGAGATCCATGAAGGAGATTATATGGGTATCGGTGATGCTGGTATTCTTGCTGTGAATACAGACATCCAGACCGTATTCCTGGATATGATCGCTGAGATGGTTGACGAAGATTCTGCTATCGTTAGTATTTATTATGGTGCAGATGTGACAGAGGAAGATGCGGAGGCACTTTCTGCTGCTGTCGGTGACAAGTTTGCTGATCTGGAAGTAGAGTTGCAGATGGGCGGTCAGCCGGTTTACTATTACATCGCATCCGTAGAATAGGAGTAGTATGGATTTACATTCTTCATTACGCGAGATCAGGGGCGTAGGAGAAAAAACTGAACAATTATTTCAAAAGATAGGAGTATATACCCTTGGGGATATACTCCTTCATTTTCCCAGAACATACCAGGAATATCCTGAGCCGGAAGATCCGGATGATGAAAATATAGGTCAGATCGTGGCTATCTGCGGATCACTCCGCACGCCTGCCATCTTCCGCAGAGGCAAGCGCATGGATATTACCCTTGCAAGTCTTTTTTGTCAGGGGCAGGTCGTAGACTGTATCTGGTTTCGCATGCCTTATATTGCCAAGCAGTTACAGGTGGGACAAAACTATATTTTTTACGGACGGCTTTTGAAAGAAAAACAGGCCTATAAGATGGAACAACCGGTAGTCTTTACGCCGGAAAAATATATTACGCTTCGAGATTCCTTACAGCCGATCTATAGCCTTACCAAAGGTATGACACAACAGATGGTGCGCAAACTCACCCTTGCGGCATGTGACAGCCTGACCGATTATGCAGAAGAAAACCTGCCGGATTTCGTAGAAGAACGCGAGCAATTCCCATCTTATATGCAGGCCATACGCCAGGTGCATTTTCCTGCGCATATGGAAGCCTTGACAGAGGGACGCAGGCGGCTCGTCTATCAGGAATTTTTCTACTTTATCTTACATAGCAGGATCTTGGAAGCAGGGACGACAGGGATAGAAAATCCTTGGCATTTTGCAGAGACTGCATTGACGGATGAGACCATTCAAAAATTACCTTACACCCTTACCAAGGGACAAATGGATACTTTGACACAGATCCGCAGTGATCTGCAAGGACCTTATGTGTCCCAGCGTCTGATCCAGGGGGATGTCGGCTCCGGTAAGACCATTGTCGCCTTTCTTGCCATGTTAGATGTGGTAGCCAGTGGTTATCAGGCGGCTATCATGGCACCGACAGAGGTGCTCGCCATGCAGCATGCGGCAAGTTTTCGGGATATGTGTGCAGACTATGGTCTGCCTTATCAGGTGGTCTGCCTGACCGGTTCTATGACAGCATCCCAGAAGAAAAAGGCATATGAGATCATAGCGACCACACCACAGATCTTTGTGGTAGGCACACATGCCTTGATCCAGGAAAAGGTCGATTATCTCAATCTGGCACTGGTAGTGACGGATGAACAACATCGCTTTGGCGTCAAGCAAAGGGAGAGCCTGTCAAAAAAAGGAATGACACCTCATATGCTGGTTATGAGTGCGACACCGATCCCGCGAACCCTTGCCATGATCCTATATGGGAATATGCAGATTTCTGCCATCCATGAACTGCCGGCAGACCGCATTCCAATCAAGACCTGTGTCATCAAAGAGGATCTGCGGCAAAAAGCCTATGAAATGATCGGACGGGAATTAGCAGGCGGGCATCAGGCATACATCATCTGTCCGCTGGTGGAAGCGAGCGAGCAGACGGAGGCGGAAAATGTGACCGATTATGTAGAACGGATCCGTCCCATCTTTGGCGAACAGGTTTCTATCGCAGCCCTACATGGTAAGATGCCACCTAAGGAAAAAAATGCAATTATGCAGGCTTTCGCAGAGGGGAAAACGCAGATTCTGGTATCTACGACTGTCGTGGAAGTCGGGGTCAATGTTCCGAATGCGACCCTTATCATGATCGAGGACGCCAATCGCTTTGGACTGGCGCAACTGCATCAGTTACGCGGTCGTGTGGGGCGTGGGAAATGGCAGTCCTATTGTATCCTTATGGACAAGTCCAAGGGAAAGAAAAAGACGGATCGTCTGGAAGTCATGCACAAGTCCAACGATGGATTTTTTATTGCTCAGGAAGATCTGCGTCTGCGCGGACCGGGAGACTTCTTTGGCATCCGCCAGAGTGGTGAACTCGGTTTTCGACTGGCAGACATTATCGGAGATGCAGATTTACTGCAAAAGGCATCCCAGGATGTAGCAGATTTTTTGAAGGAAGATGAGAATCTGGAAAATTATCCTGCCATCCGAAAAAATCTATCCTCTTTTGCAAGCGATAATAATATGATCTTATAGAAAACCACCTGTGAACGACATTTTCACAGGTGGTTTTTCTTTAGGAGTCTATTTTGTTTTCTTGGGATCGGATCATCTGCTGCACCATATAAGAGCCGATGGATAGCGAGTCTTTTGCACGTTTTACCTTGGTTTTCGAATGAAGAACCGTGCCGAGTTCCTGGGATAATTCGCATTTGAACTGTTGCAAAGCCTCTTTTGCCGCAGGATCCAGTCGTTTGGTCTCGGGCTTTCTTTTCATTTGTGCTCCTTTTTGCAGGACTATGGTTACAATCATAGTATATGAGCAAAAAAACATATCATCCTAGCACTATTTACTAGAAAAATGAAAAGTCTTATTTATCACTGACCAAAGTAACGTGCGCTAAGGATGGCGTCGCCACAAGGGAATAATTGGTGTAATAGACAACAAATCCCGGTGCACTTCCATTCGGCTTTTTGACGTTTTTCTTTTGCAGATAATCAATTTCTACCTTTTCATTCTCTCTACCGCTGGAGTAGTAAGCGGCAAGCGCGGCAGCATATTCATAGGTGGAATCAGGCAATTCTTTGTTTTCGGATTTTACGATCACATGCGAGCCTGTCATCTGTTTGGCATGGAACCACCAATCATTGCCGGTCGCAAATT
>CAVGHS010000010.1:0-37916 GCA_963629085.1 bacterium | reverse complement strand
GATCAATCCGGCACTTGGCGGAGAGGAAGCCATTTTGGGACAGACTAGGGAAAAGCAGGTCAAACCTTCTTATATGATGGTCAAGGTTGGCACATGGGGGCAACATCCAATACAACTGCATCGTTTCTTTGCATGGAATGATGTGACCGTCAAGGAGGATGCTCCTTACCTGATCAGTGCCGACAACTGCTTCTGCTCAGAGACCAGAACCCTTGGTATGGTAGATGTGACCGAGGAAGAATGTCAGGAACACCCGGAATATATGTCGGATGCCGGAAAGATGTACTGGGATCTGACTATGGACAAAAAACTGACCTTCAATGTCGGTTACGGTGCCAGCGAGCCGCTCCGTGACGCGGAGGCCTTTGATATGTTCTGGCATTGCGAGGGCATGAAAACAGTCTTTGAGGGCAAGGTGGTCTTAAATGGCGAGGAATATATCGTTTCCAAGGAAGATTCCTATGGATATGCAGATAAAAACTGGGGCAGGGATTTTACCAGCCCATGGGTATGGCTGGCAAGCAATGATCTGACCAGCAAGACGACCGGGGAGAAATTAAAGGATTCCGCTTTTGTGATCGGTGGTGGCAGACCCAAGGTCGGACCGGTCGCCATGGAGAATAAATTACTGGGTGCTATGTGGTATGAGGGCGAGCCGTTTGAATTTAATTTTTCAAAAGTATGGACCCTGACCAAGACAAAGTTTAAATGTAAAGAGACCAAGCATCATGTTGTATGGCGTGTTGTGCAGGAAACCCCAATGTCAAAAATGTGTACGGAGATCGCCTGCAAAAAGGAACAGATGCTCTTTGTCAATTATGAGGCACCGGATGGAAACAAACGCCATGATCATTTGTGGAATGGTGGAAATGGCAGTGGTACGATCAAGTTATACCGCAAGCATCTGCACCTGAATAAGGATGGAGCAAAGCCAAAGTGGGAGTGGGAACTGGTAGATGAGATCGAAGTTGCCCATGCAGGCTGTGAATATGGTGAGTACGACAAGTAAATAATACAGATAGATCAAAAAGAAAGGATGGGGTACAAATGAAAATTGGAATGTTGACGAGCGGTGGCGACTGTCAGGCACTCAATGCCGCAATGAGAGGTGTAGTCAAGGGACTCAGTGAGAACGACAAGGACTTGGAAGTATATGGCTTTTATGATGGCTATAAGGGCTTGATCTATGGCAATTACCGACTGCTGTCAAGCAAGGACTTTTCCGGTATCCTTACGGTAGGAGGAACCATCTTAGGATCTTCCAGACAGCCTTTCAAACAGATGCGGATCCCGGATGAAAACGGTCTGGATAAGGTCGAGGCTATGAAAGAGACCTACTACAAACTCAATCTGGATTGTCTGGTCATTTTGGGAGGTAATGGCACACAAAAGACCGCCAATCTTTTGCGGGAAGAAGGGCTTAATATCATCCATCTGCCAAAGACCATTGACAATGACATCTATGGAACCGATGTGACTTTTGGATTTCAGAGTGCCATCAATGTTGCCTGCAACGCGATCGATTGCATCCATACAACGGCGGCTTCCCACAACCGTGTCTTTATCGTTGAGGTCATGGGACACAAGGTTGGCTGGCTGACCCTTTATGCCGGAGTGGCATCCGGGGCTGACATTATTTTGCTGCCGGAGATTCCATACGATATTGACAAGGTGGTTGAGGCGATCGATAAACGCCATCAGGCAGGCAAGGGCTTTACGATCCTTGCGGTAGCAGAAGGTGCGATTTCCAAGGAAGATGCGGCACTTTCCAAGAAGGAATTAAAGAAAAAGAGAGAAAGTTCTCCATACCCATCCGTTTCTTATGAGATCGCCAAACTGATCGGAGACCGCACCGGTTCCGAGGCGAGAGTGACAGTGCCGGGACATACACAGCGAGGCGGCAGTCCTTGCCCTTATGATCGTGTGCTTTGTACGAGACTGGGATCCGCTGCGGCGCAGGCAATCCTGGAGAAAGATTATGGCTATATGATCGCTATGATCGATGGTCAGACCAAGCGTGTCCCATTGGAAGATGTGGCAGGCAAACTCAAGATGGTAGATCCTGACTGCCAGATGATTCAGGAAGCAAAGCGGATCGGTATCAGCTTTGGTGATTAGGAAGTAAGAGGTGTAGAGGATGTCTTATACGGCATTATATCGTAAATTCAGACCACAGGATTTTGAGGATGTAAAGGGGCAGGATCACATTGTGACAGCCTTGAAAAATCAGGTCAAAGCCAATCGGCTGGGGCATGCCTATCTTTTTACCGGAACAAGAGGAACCGGTAAGACGACTGTGGCAAAGATCCTGGCAAAGGCTGTCAACTGCGAACATCCGGTGGATGGCAGTCCTTGTAATGAGTGCGAGACTTGTAAACGTATTGCGGAAGGCAGCAGCATGAATGTATTTGAGATCGATGCGGCTTCCAACAACAGTGTGTCAAACATCCGTGATATTGTAGAAGAAGTGGCATATTCACCGACGGAAGGAAAGTACAAAGTCTATATCATCGACGAGGTACATATGCTTTCCGCAAGCGCATTTGCGGCGCTTTTAAAGACCTTGGAGGAGCCACCGGCATATGTGATCTTTATCTTGGCGACGACAGAAGTGCATATGATCCCGATCACGATCTTATCCCGCTGTCAGCGTTATGATTTCCGGCGGATCTCCATTGATACCATCGCAGGGCGCTTGCAGGAGTTGATGGTAAAGGAAAATATTTCTGTCGAGGATAAGGCACTGCGCTATGTAGCAAAGGCGGCAGACGGCTCCATGCGTGATGCTCTTAGTCTTTTAGACCAGTGTATCGCCTTTTATCTGGGTGAGAATCTGACCTATGATAAGGTCTTGCAGGTGCTGGGGGCTGTGGATAATGAGATCTTCAGCCACTTGCTCCGCCATGTTTTACAGCATGATGTCACAGGTGCGATCGGTGTTTTGGAAGAGATGGTCGTACAGGGCAGGGATCTGAATCAGTTCGTCATCGAGTTTACCTGGTATATGCGCAATCTTATGCTTGTAAAAAGCGATACAAATATGGAAGATGTGCTTGAAGTTTCCAGTGAACATATGGCATTATTAAAGGAAGAGGCAGCCATGGTAGATGATGAGACGCTGATGCGTTACGTCCGCATTTTCTCAGAACTGTCCAACCAGATACGGCAATCATCACAGAAACGTGTCTTGATCGAGATCGCACTGATCAAATTGTGCCGTCCGCAGATGGAGCAGGATTATGAGGCGATTGTAGACCGTCTGGATGTGGTAGAGCACAAGATCGAGGAAGGCGTTCCTGTCATGGTGCAGCAGGCGAGTGCGGGAGTCGTCAATCCGGGATCTTCCGGGGCAGGAGTATCTGCCGTGCAGAAAAAAGACCTGCCGGATGCCATGCCGGAAGAAGTGCAGCGCTTGTGCCGTGAGTGGAAACAGATTGTTTCCGGTTCGACCGGTCTGCTCCGACAGGCACTTTTGAGTGCCTATCCGACGGTCAACGAGCAAAATCAACTTATGCTCGTCTATGATGAGCCACCGGGAGCCAAGAGTATCAACAGTTCCATCCTATCCAGCCCGGATACGATGGCAGATTTAGAGGCTATGGTGGAAGAAGCGATCGGTAAACATGTGCCGATCGTTGTGAAGGTGAATACATCAGGTGCGACCAGCAGCCAGTTATATACCAATGCGGTAGATTATTTCGCAAAGGTCGCAAATATTGAAATTGAAGAGGAGGACTTTTAAATGGCAAGAAGAGGTGGAGGATTCCCAGGCGGCGGTGGCATGGGTAATATGAACAACCTTATGAAACAGGCGCAGAAGATGCAGCGTCAGATGGAAGAAGCATCTAAGGCATTGGAGGAAGAAGAACTGACAGCAAGTGCAGGTGGCGGTGTTGTCGAAGTGACAGTTTCCGGCAAGAAGGAGATTACAAAGATCAAATTGTCCGAAGAAGTCGTAGACCCGGATGATATCGAGACCTTGGAAGATCTGATCATGGCAGCGACCAATGAGGCACTTCGTCAGATGGACGAAAAAGCACAGACACAGATGTCGAAAATAACCGGAGGCATGGGTGGCGGATTACCATTCTAAGCAGAGTACATGGATTATTATAGCAAGCAGATCACAAAACTGATCGCAGAGTTATCTACATTGCCGGGCATTGGCGCAAAGTCAGCCCAACGTCTGGCATTTCATATTCTTGATATGCCTACAGAAGAGGTGGAAGACTTGGCAAACGCCATGGTCAGTGCCCGAAAGGGCGTGCATTATTGTAAGCAGTGCTATACGCTGACGGATGACGAGATCTGCCCGATCTGTAGCAATCCTGCCAGAGATCAGAAGGTGATCATGGTCGTAGAGGATACTAAGGATCTGGCGGCATATGAAAAGACCGGTAAATACGAGGGGGTCTATCATGTTCTGCATGGAGCCATATCACCTATGCAGGGGATCGGACCGGCGGATATCAAGTTAAAGGAACTCATGCAGCGTCTGCAGGGAGATGTAGATGAAGTTATCATTGCAACCAATTCCAGTCTGGAGGGCGAGACGACAGCAATGTATATCAGCAAATTGATCAAGCCGACAGGCATCAAGGTATCGCGTATCGCGAGTGGTGTTCCTGTAGGGGGAGATCTGGAATACATTGATGAAGTGACCCTGCTTCGTGCATTGGAAGGGCGAACAGAGTTGTAGTAGAAATCATCGGGAGAAATCCCGGTGATTTTTTTATGTTACCGGTATAGGACAATACATATGTAGATATGAAAGAGGCGGCATCCTTATAGATATGACATTGGAGCAAATTCGTTATGTCTCTTAACGAGGCACTTATTTGAAAAGGAACTGTCTCTTGCACAGCTTCGACAGGCAACAGGATGTGTCCGCCTGGAACAGATATTCAGAGGCGTCACTTATAAGAGTTTCTAAGAAACTCTAATGCGTTTTGCATTCATATCTGTTCCAGACGAACATCATCCAAGTTGCCTGTCTAACTTTGCAAAGACAGTTCTAATAAAGAAAAATAAGTGCCTCGTTTTAGAGACATAGAATTTGGCGACGTTGTATCTATAAGGATGCCGCCTCTTTCTATATAGTACGAATGCGCCGTGCCCTATGCCGGCAGCATAAAAAATTTTCCTTGCATTCGCAATTTCTACATTTTTCTCCACAGGGGTGTGGTAGCGTGAAGAAAAAAGGAGACCGTTATGATAGAAATTGTAAAAGAACCCACACCCGTAGAGAAAGCAATCGAGGAACCAAGAAACGTAAGACAGATCGGTACATTGCCCAAAGATGCCCGCGTGTATGTGGAAGATTATGTGTATCGTTTTTTACATGGCAGCAGTCGCCAGAAGAAACGGTATGCTTTTATTTTGTTGGGGGAGATCCGTCAGGGAGGGCAACAGCCTAATTTATACATAAAAGGTGCTATGGAACTGGAACAGATCAGCTTTGGCGGCGGTATGCCGGTCTTTTCCGAGGATATCTGGGATCAGATATACCGGCAGGCAAGAAAATATTTTCCCCAGTGGAGTATTTTAGGATGGGCAATGCAGTGTCTGGGCGAGCCGACCCGCATGGAAGATATCCAAAAGATCTGCAGCCGTCATTTTCCGGGAGATCATGGCAATGTCTTATTGTATGATGCCTATGGAGAATGGGAAAAACTCTATATGGATCGTCATGGCATCATGGAGGAAGTAAGCGGATTTTTTGTTTACTATGAAAAGAATGCCCTTATGAGTACCTATCTCAGTGAGTATCATGGGAAAAAAGAGCAGTTGGCAAAGCAGGAACAATCGGATGAAATGGATCGTTTTCTTTTGCATGATGAAAAACGGTATGACGAGGAGATCCGACAGGACAGAGAGGCACTGGCAAGGTATCGGTCTTATATGAATGACTGTAGGGCAAGCGGGAAAAGCCAGATGTCTAAGGTGGCGGTATCGGTTGCCCTGGTCGTTATGGTTTTGCTTTCCGGCATTCTCTTTCAAAATTATACCAAGTTGAATGAGATGCAAAAGACGGTTGCTTCCCTGGGGGGCAGCACTGACGATGCCAGTGGAGAAATGATAGAGGAGACCATCAGCAAGGGGGCGGAAGAACTGGCAAAAGCGGATAGATCACAGGGGACGCAGGACGATAGCGGGGGGAGTGATACGACGGAAAATACTGCAACGGCAAGTGCATCTGCCGAGGCAAATAACAGCGCAACGACCAATGTTTACCTGCAACAGGGCTATTATATTGTAGAGCATGGGGATAAGTTGACCGATATCAGCCGGAAAGTCTACGGAACCGAAGATATGGTCAGCCAGATCTGTCAAAAGAATAATATTGAAAATGGAGATCATATTTGCGCCGGCGATAAATTGCTCCTGCCTTAAGAGGTCAAGTTTTGTCCATAGACGACCGAAATATATTACAGCAGATAAAGGAGGCAGTACATGCAGCTGGAGCAGATCGGAAGAAAAGACATCATAGAGCAAGTAGGAAAGACCGACGGAAAAGCGACCGTAGCAGATACGGCGCAGAGCCAGGAAAAGATCGTAAAAGGAACATTGCGCAATATCTCGGTTAATAATCCTTTTTATAATAAAAATGACCTGAAAGAAAAGACCATAACGGAGAAACTGGAAGAACAGTTGGCACAGGGAACAGACGCCAGCCTTTTACATAACCAGATGGCGGTCTATGCCCAGACAACATCGGGCAGGGACTACGAAAAAATGCAGGAGGAAGGATTTTCTCCTATGCATATGGAAGCACACACCATTGTGACCGTGACAGACCGTATCAAGGTCGCTATGGCAAAAGGTGGTGTGGATATTTCACATATGGGAGGCATTTCGGATGCCAAGTTGGAGGCTATGAGTGACAGTGCGGGGCAAAAGGTCCAGTTGGAGCATGCGCTGGAAAACGCAGATCTTCCGGTAGAGGAAGATAGGATTGCAGCAGGGCAGATCGCCATGACCAAGACAGAGGAGATGAGCGGAGACCTGTCTCTGGGGGCTGCCTGCTATATGTTAAAAAATGACCTGTCGCCGACCATTGATCATGTCTATCAGGCATATTTTTCCGGCGGAACGGAAAAAGGGATGACAGATGATATGGAGGCTCTGCCCAAAGATCTGCAAGTGCAGTTGGAGACCATGCTTAAGGAGGCAGGCATGGAGGTTTCCGATGAGAATCTGACGTATTGCAATTATCTGATCAAAAATCAGATCCCGGTCACAACAGAAAATCTGACCTATATGACAAAGTTGTTAGAGATGCCGTTGGATCAGGAGAGTCAAATCACAGCAGAGCAGATCGCAGATGCCGTAGCAGAGGGCAGGGAGCCGGGGGATGCTATGCTTCTATCCGATTATAGTCTGATGGGGCAGGCAAAGGATCTGTATGAAAAACAGATGAAAGAGTTAGATGCGATCACAAGCACCAGACAGATGCAGGAAGCAAGACTGCTGATGAGTGTGGAGGCAAATTACAGCCTTTTGAAAAAGGGCATAGCGATCGATACCATGTCGATCGAGGAGACGGTAGATGCCCTCAAGTCTTTGGAAGAAGAATATGTAAAGCAGATGCTTTCCGTGGATGATCCTAAGCAGACGGAGGCAAATGTCGCCATTTATCAGGATTACAGGGAAGCACAGGAAACGCTTGGCAATGCACCGGCAGCCTTCTTGGCACAGATACCGGCAGTGGAGGAAATGACCCTACGCCAGGTAAGCGCAGAGGCAGGAAAGACGACTGCTGCATTCGAAACCGCTGAGAGCCGCTACGAGACGGTCTGGACAGAACCAAGAAAAGATCTGGGGGATTCCATACAAAAGGCATTTGCCAATGTGGATGACATGTTAGAGGATCAGGGCATGGAACTGAGTGAGGAAAACCGCCGTGCCGTGCGCATTCTGGCATATAACGAGATGGATCTGACTGGGGAAAATATCCAAAAGGTGCGCCAGTCTGATATGGCAGTGCAGAAAATGTTCCGGGCGATGAAACCGGCAAGTGTCATGGAGATGATCCGGCAGGGACATAACCCACTGGATCTGACCGTCAAGGATCTGACCGACCTGGCGGAAGATCTTTCCGGACAGGGGGATTCTAAAACCGGACAGGACAGCGACGAGTATGCAAAATTTTTGTGGAAATTAGAGCAGACCGGTAACATCAGTCCGGAGGAGCGCGACAGTTATATTGGCATTTATCGTATGATCTATCAGGTAGAGGCGGGCGATGGTGCCGCGATCGGAGCCTTGATGATGCAGGGGAAAGATGTGACCCTGCGCAATCTTATGACGGCTGTGCGCTCGACCAGACATAGCGGACAGGAGTACGCGATCGATGATTCCTTTGGACAGGTGGATTCTTTTGACCGGGCATCCCTTTCCATCACTGAGCAGGCAGAGATGGCATTTCAGGCAAATTGCCTGTATGAGGCAAAAGATACCATGACACCGGTCAAGATGAAGCAGTTTGACAGTCAGGATGCATACATGGATCTGACACCGGAGCAGTTTAAATCCCAACTGGATATTCTGGAGGCTATGCGCTTAGAACCGCAGGAAAATTTAAGTGGGCAGGATGCGGCTTATGTAAAAGAGGAAGAAGCGGTCGAGGAGATGGCGCGGGAGCAGACCAGGCAGGAGGTGACAGAGGCTTTAAAGAGCGAGGAAGCCGTCTATCAGATGCTGGATAAATACGATCTGCCACAGACGCCGGCATTCTTGAACGGTATTTCGGAAATGCTTCGTGATCGCAACAACGTCTACCGCAATTTACAGAGATTTGCTGCTGGTGACAGTCAGGATGCATCCGCAAAGCAGATTTCGGATCTGATCGAAGATTTGATCGAGGAATATGGAGAGGCTTGCAAGACACCAAAGGAAATGGCAGATGCCCAGCGTAAATTAGAGGAGACAGCCGAGAAAGTCATGAAGAATATGCTGGTGGAAAAGGATGTGACGTCGATCGATGTGCGTGGCATGAAACTTGTCATGACCCAGATCCAGGCTTTGGGACGGATGGGAGAGCAGAGTGAGACTTACAATATCCCGATCCTTGTAGAAGATAAATTGGGCAATCTTTCCCTCAAGATCGTGCGCGGAAGCGAGGAGAAGGGTTTGGTCGATGTGGCACTGGATATGGACGAAAGTGGTGTCGTTTCGGCAAGTTTTCGCTATGAAAACGGCGAGATCTCCGGCAATGTGGCTTTTGAAAGGGATGATATTGCGGGACTGTTTTCAGAGCATATGCCATATTTAGCCAATGCTATGCGTGAGGCAACCGGTCTGCCGGTATCTTTTGCTTATGCTACAGACGCAGAGACAAATGTGGATGATTTCTATGAAAAGGAAGACGTGGATTTTGCTGTGACAAAAGATCAGGATGCGGTTTCGACCAAGGTCTTATACGGAATCGCAAGAAGTTTTGTAGGGGAAGTGGCAGAACTTCTGTCTTAAGTACCGACCGGTAAAAATCAGCAAGGATCGGTTAAGTTGCAGGGCAGATAACCGATATAAAAAGTGTGACAAAGGATTGTCCGCTTAAACCCCGCATGGATGCGACAGATGAAAATGAACTGGCAAAGGATAAAGCGAGGTATCAGATATGAAGATCAATAATAATATTTCAGCAGTGATCACGAATAAGCAGTTGCTCGGAACCGAGAGCAATCTGAGTGCTTCTATGGAGAAACTTTCTTCCGGCTTAAAGTTGAATCATGCATCAGACAATCCGTCCGGTATGGCAATCTCAAACAAGATGAAAGCCCAGATCCGCGGATTGGATCAGGCATCACAAAATGCTTCTGACGGTACATCCGTCATTCAGATCGTGGATGGCGCACTCGGCGAAGTGACCGATATGTTACAGCGTATGCGTGAACTGGCAGTGCAGGCTGCCAACGGAACCAACTCACAGAAAGAAAAAGAAGCCTGTCAGTTGGAGATCGCATCTTTGCGTGATGAGGTCGATCGTATCTCCGAGACGACAGAATTTAACACCAAGAGCCTTTTGGACGGCTCTTTGGATGCGCGCGTTTATGCAGATAAAGAGAACCGTGATAATATTTCAAGAATTTATGTCTCTGACAGTGTGGCAGAGGGAACCTATAGTCTGACGGTCGATAAAGCAGCGACCAACGCGACTTATAACACAGGGATCCAGGTAGATGATCTGGTCGGCAAAAATGGACAACTTTCCATCAATGGTTATACCGTCAAGATCACAGATCAGATGACAAAGGAAGAGATCTATACAGCCCTGCGTGATGGGGCGGAGATCGGGGAATGTACGATCAGCGAGATTGATGAGCCTTTGTCCTTTACTTCGACAGCCTATGGCTCACATGCATCGGTTTCTTTGATACAGCAGTCAAAAGACGGAGATATCTTTGGCGCAGGTATTCCAAATACGGAAAACGATCCGGATGCCAAAGCTGTCGTAACAACCGGTGACAATGCAGAGGTTACTTTGGATTCTGCAAACAGTGCATTTGATCCGAGAGCCACGGTTTCCTATGACGGAAACAAGATAACGATCACCAATACCGATGGATTTAATATGAGTTTCCTTTTGGAAGCAGGATTTGAGACTGGGGTGACGACAGCAGCCGGAACGCCAAGTACAGGCGTTATCAATCTGGAAGTGACCGATATCGGTATCATGGACTTACAGATCGGAGCCAATGAAGGACAGACCATGCAGGTGCGTATTCCGGCAACCGATGTGGACAGCCTTTATATTGATGATATTGATGTAACAACGGTAAACGGACCGTCCAAGGCAATGGATCGTCTGGATAGTGCGATTTCAACGATCAGCCAGATCCGTTCCCAGATCGGTGCATATGAGAACCGTCTGGATTATACGGTTGACAGTTTGGATGAGACACAGGAAAACATGGAGTCCGCTCTGTCCCGTATCGAAGATGTGGATATGGCAGAAGAAATGACGGAGTACACCAAGTACAATGTCTTGCAGCAGGCAGGCACCAGCGTTTTAGCACAGGCAAATGAACTGCCAACACAGGCTCTTCAGTTATTGCAGTAAGGATATAGGGTATGACAGCAGAAACAATCGCGACATTTACCAGAAAAATCGTAGCAAGCAATCGCTCGGAATTGATATGTGTATTATATGAGATCTACTTTTCCTATGAACAAGAGGCAATCGAGTCTCTGACAAAGGAAGGAAAAGAGGCAGGAGATACTTATATCAAGGCATTGCGCCAGTGTGGACAGGTGGTCAGACATTTAAAGGATGCCTTAGATTTTTCTTATGAGATTTCCTATTCCTTATATGCTCTTTATGATTTTGTGGAGAGACAGTTGGCAAAAGCCATGTATGAACAAAAGACCGAAAGAATCCAAAGTGCAGGAAAGATCATGCGTGATCTGGAGGAATCTTTTGCCCGGGTGGCAAAACAGGATGCCAGCGGACCTATGATGGGAAATGCCCAGCAGGTGACGGCAGGGCTTACTTACGGTAGGGGACAGTTGAATGAGTCCATGGGAAGTATGGAAAGTAACCGTGGATTTTTCGCATAAAAGATAGGAAAAGAGCCTATGTGATCATTTGGTCACCTAGGCTCTTTTGGGGTGTGCTATGCAAAGATTTAGAGATTTAACTGTTTTACCTTAGTCAAGAGAAATTTGTGCCGCATCTGTACGGCTTTTACCTGATAAATATAGTAATCGATCAGATCGGGATCTGTCATGTACTCTAAATTGGAGTATGCATTGGCAAGGTCGTGCTGTGTCTGAGTCAGATCATCGAGAAGAAGGCGGACCTGTGGGTCTGTCTTTTTTGTATGGGTAAGTAGTCGCATAAAATAACCTCACTTTCTATCCCTTTACTCTTTATTACAAAGTATGAGTAAGAATGTTAAATTTATACATACATGAGAAAATCCGTTATTTTTGGAATTTTCCCAAAATGCAAAAAGTAAAGGTATCTGCCTCTGCGAAATCGGATACGTGGCTAAACTATACGAAAAATGCCTGCCACACCTGTGGAAAAACAGGGGCTTTTTGGAGCATATGCTTAAAGACAGGCAAAAAAGTTTGTGACAATTCGACAAATATCAAACAAATCGCAAAGATCATGGACAGAGGAGGATTTATCGTGTAATAATTGTGGGCAAGGAAGGGGAGGTGAGTCAAAATTATTGCATGGGGAGCAGCCATAGTATTTTCATTCGCGGCGGTCTGCACAGATCTTAAGACCACGCGTGTACCCAACGGGTTGATCGTACTTGGTATTTTAGCGGGCGTTATGCTTTCGCTTATGGGGATAAGATCTGGGGGAGTAGTTCTATTTCTGATATGCTTGATCTGGCCGGTGGTACTTTTGTATCCGATCTATCTGATCCGGGGGCTGGGTGCGGGGGATATCAAATGCTTTGCTGCATTATCTGTTATACTCGGAAGCCGTCTTGCTCTATCAGTCATCATCTATTCTTTGATCATCGGTGCTGTCATAGGACTTTGCCGATGGATTCTGAGAGGACAGCTGAAAGGCCGTATGTATGGGATGTACGTCGGCTTATGCCATGTCTTACTCTACAAGCAAGATTCTGCTTATTTCACTGGAAGAGGAGAAAAACTGCATTTTACCATCTGTATTTTTTTCGCACTGGTAGGGTGTCTATTGAGGGAGGGGTTAAAGTGACAAAACAAAGTATTGTGGTATGTGACAGCGATGAAGCATATGTGCGTGCTTTTGCAGCATACCTGATGGAATGTCTTTCGGACGTGACGATTGTTTCGTTTACATCGGAGGAAGCATTTTTGGCAAGCGAAACAGTGTATGCTATCGGCATTTTGAGCAAGGATTTTCTAAGTGTCTTAGAGTTTTCCGGGAAAGATATGGTACGCGAAAAGTTTTATCTGTGTGACGAGACCATCGCAAGCGAGTATGAGCATCTGCCGATGGTCTACAAGTACCAGTCCATGGAGATTGTAGAAGAAATGTTAAAGCGACTGCAACAAAAGGAAACGAGCAGTTGGTGGCACCGCGCCGGAAAGGAAAAGACGCAGTTTGTCGGGATCTATTCGCCGATCTCGCATGAATTGCAACTACCCTTTGCCCTGTCTTTAGCACAGGTCTATCGGGAAAGTGGCAAGGTTCTGTTTTTGGATATGGAAGAATTGAGCATTTTACAGATGCTGACAAAGCAACAGGGAAATCGGAGTTTTGTCGATCTTCTTTATCTGATGACCAGACAGGACGCAGACGGAGAGGATATCACAGCCTATACCAACTGCTTTATGGGCATAGATTATGTCAGTCCTTTTGCGGGACCGGAGGAGATGGCAGATGTGGAAAAAGAAACCTGGATGACATTTTTTCAGCAGTTGATGGCGAGCGATTATGATACGATCGTGCTTTTGTTTGGCAGGACTATCCGGGGATTTCAGGAGATCATATCTGCTTGTCAGGAACTGATCGTTCTTGGAAAACCCGGAGACTACTACCGAAAGAGCCAGGACAAATTTGTAGAATATGCCAAGAGCCATTATGCGGGAGTGCAGGTACAAGAGATCTTGCTTCCTATGTCTGCCGGCAATCTGGTGGATGGCACCTATGCGGTGGAAGAACTCATTCAGGGTAATCTGGGTATGTTTGTGCGTCGTATGATTCGCCAGGGTGTCATGGCACAGGGACTGGCCTATGGCATCGGTTGAAAAGCGCATACAGGAGGAGATCTTACGGGATCTGGATATGACGCGGGAGATTTCGGATGAGGAACTCTTAGGCATCATCCGACAGAAAATCTGTGATGTAGGAAAAGAGGAATATCTTTCCATTGCCTATCGCATGGAATTGGAGCATCGGATTTTTTACGGTCTGCGTCGGCTGGATGTTTTGGAAGATCTCTTGGCGGATGACACGATCACGGAGATTATGGTCAATGGACCGGATCAGATCTTTATCGAAAGAAATGGCTGTCTGGAGGAGACCAAGTATCGTTTTTCCTCCGGCGAGAAATTGGATGATGTGATCCAGCGGATCGCGTCTGCCAACAATAAGATGGCGAATACTTCACATCCAATCGTAGATACCAGATTGGCAGATGGATCGCGCGTGAATATGGTCTTGCCACCGATCGCAGTCGATCACAGTGTCCTATCCATCCGAAAATTTCCAAAAGACCAGATCACCATGGAAAAGTTGATCGCCTGGCAGGCATTATCGCAGGAAGTGGCAGACTTTATCTGCCAACTGGTAGAGAGCGGCTATAACATTTTTGTGTCGGGTGGTACAGGCTCCGGCAAGACAACCTTTTTGAATGCCATGTCTGCATTTATCCCGAAGGATCAGCGTGTCATTACCATAGAGGATTCGGCAGAATTGCAAATGGCATCGGTTCCCAATCTGGTTCGCCTGGAGGCGAGGGATGCTACCATGGAAGGAAAACTACAGGTCTCTATCCGAGATCTGGTAAGGACATCGCTTCGTATGCGCCCGGATCGCATTGTTGTGGGGGAATGCCGCGGTGTGGAAGCCGTTGAGATGTTGCAGGCATTTAATACCGGGCATGATGGGAGTTTTTCGACCGGACATGCGAATTCGGCAAAAGATATGTTGAGCCGTCTGGAAACCATGGCACTGGGAGCAGGAGAGATACCGTTGCCGGCATTGCGGTCGCAGATCGCTTCGGGAGTGGATCTCATTATACATCTGGAACGCATGCGTGATGGCAGCCGCAAGGTGCGGGAGATTGTTGAAGTGCTGGGAGTAGAAGATGGAGAAATACAGTTACAGCCTATTTTCTCTTTTGAGGAGAAGGGGAGTGGAGAGAAGGTGAAAGGCGCGTGGATACTCAAAAACAAAATGCAGGGAGATCAAAAGTACAGGCGATGCGTAGGGCAGGTGGAAGAAAAAAGTCCCTGGTGGAAGTAAGCATCTCTGTTCTTCTGACCCTGCTTGTGTCATGGATCTTCTACAATGCGTGGTATGGTCTGCTTTGGTTTCCACTAGTATATCTTTTGACCGGTCGTATTTATCGGGAAGGAAAGCAGGCAAAAGAAAAGCAAAGGAAAAACCGGGCTTTTAAGGAGTTGTTGGATCTGCTTTCCGGTTTTTTACAGGCGGGTATGTCGCTGGAAAACAGTTTTATGCAGGCGGAGGAACAACTTGCCATGATGGGTGAAGACGGAAAAGATATGATTTATGCGCTACATCAGATGAACCAGAAAGTAAAGGTCAATATTGCAGTAGAGCAGGCATACATGGAGATGGCAGAACAGATGGATCTGGAGGAGGCTTGTGCCTTTGGCGAGATTCTCTTGTTTGCCAAGAGATTGGGAGGAAACTATGGGAGAAACATTCAGAGGACCGCCACAAAGCTGGGGGATAAGATGAGTTTACAGGAGGAGATAGCGACGATGATGGCGCAGAAGAAGTTGGAGATGAAGGTCATGTTGGTGATACCGCTTGCCATCATTGCCTATGTGCGCCTGACATCCGCAGATCTGCTTGCTGTTTTGTATGGCAATCTGGCAGGAGGTCTGATCATGAGTGCCTGTCTGGTGGTCTATGTCCTTATGGCATTGTGGAGTCGGCACATTATGGATATTACAATCTGAGATGATGGGGAGTATGTGGTTATGATGCAGACAGTGATCGTAAGTCTGATCTGTCTTTTGACTTTTTTCATATGGAAAAGAAAAAAGGGGAAAGAGACATATGAAAAATATAAGCGTGCAGTACGTCTTTTAGGGATTATGGAATTGCTGGGGCTCATGCTCGGTCTGCAACAGTGGTATGAGGCGGGACCGGGATTTAGCGGAAGGCTTACGCGTGATGATGTGGGACAGGGCTCTTATACAGAAGAACTGGAGCTTTCGTCTTCCGTTTATAGTGGCAGTCTTGAGGTGGAGATAGAAGATAAATGGCTGGATCAAACGGAAGCAGAAAGGAAGATTGAGGATGCCATAGAGGAGATCGATGCGACCTTTTTGGGAGAAAACGAATCGTTAGATCAGATCTATGGAGATGTGCAGGTATCGGATCTTTATCAGGACGGTCTGGTCGAGGCGGATTGGAGTTTTGCTGACTACACCTATGTGTCGGCGGATGGAACAATAAAGATCGAGGAGTTAGAGGAAGATACCTTGGTGGGGGCAAGTGTTCTTTTGACCTGTGGTCCTTATGAGGAAATCTATGATTTTACCTTTTGTCTGCGCCCGAGTCGTGTGGATAGCAAAGAGGGGCTTTTGCGCCAGATCCAAAAGAGCATCCGCGATCAGTCCAGAGAGAATGAGGATGTCATTTTGCCGGAGGAGGTCTCAGGTGTCGCACTGCAATGGAAGAAAGCCGGAAATGGGGACGGAGCCATATTGTCCGTATTAGGTCTGCTTGTATGTTTTCTTTTGCCCTATGGAGATAAAAAAGAAAAGGAAAGACAGAGGGCAAGGGTACGGCGGGAGCGAAAAAAAGATTATCCTTTGGTCGTGGATGAATTGGCATTATTTTTATCTGCCGGTATCACCCTGCCGGAAGCCGCCCGTAAGATGACGGAGGCTTATGAAAAAAGAAAACTGCGGACAGGAAAAATACAGGCAGGATTTGAGTTGTGGAAACTTTTTTCTTACGAAATGCGTGAGGGTATGCAGGAGGGAGAAGCAATCGCGCATATGGGGATGCGGAGTGAGTTAAAAGAGTATAAGAAACTGGCACTTTTACTGGAACAGAACAGGAGACAGGGCAGTGCGCAACTCGTGCAGCAATTGGAAGAAGAAAACCTGCTGGTATATGAGATGCGCAAGAATCAGGCGAGAAAGGCAGGAGAAGAGGCATCGGTCAAGTTACTTTTTCCTATGCTTGGGATGCTGGGGATCGTTATTGCGATCTTATTACTGCCTGCTGTGATGACAATGGGAAGTCTGTAACAAGAGGAGGAGAAAAGTATATGAGGATAAAGGATTTTTTCATGGAAGAAGATGGTGTGGGAGTGGTAGAAGTGATCCTGATCTTAGTGGTATTGATCGGACTGGTTCTGATCTTCAAGAAACAGATCACGGAACTGGTAAACAGCATCTTTAAGACTATCGACAAGGAAGCGGGAAAAGTATAAATGAGACAGGGGAGCCTTACCATATTTTTCAGCATGATGCTTCTAAGTTTATTTAGTCTCTTCTTTTCCATGGTCGAGACCCTGCGTATCTATGAAATGCGTCTGGAAAGCAGGAGCGTGACAAAGACTGTTATGGCAAATGCTTTTTCGGAATACCAGCCCTATCTATGGGAAACCTATGGGATCCTGGCATTGGACGGCGGCTATGGAAAAGAGGATTTTGATCTGGCACATGTAGAAAAGAGACTATCTGATTTTGCATGGGAAAATTGCCTGGGATCAGAAAAGGAGCATGGACTGGATCTGTTTTCTATCGAGCCGGAGCAGGCGGAGGTCATATCCTATGAACTGCTGACGGATGATGATGGGGCAGCCCTGATCTGCCAGGGGGCGGAAGTGGCGCGACAACAGATCCTACAGGGCATCTGGGAAACTTGGGATTCTGGGGCAGAGCAAGTGACGGATGATAAAGAAGTCCCGGATGTCGGGCAGATAGTTGCGCAGGCGAAAAAGGGGATAGAGGAAGCAAAAGAGCAGAAGACAGAAGAATCTGTCGGGAATGAACAGGGGGGAGAAGATCAAAAGAGTTTTGTTCCGGTAGAACAAGTCCGGGAAAATCCACTGGAATTATTTTCGCAGATCAAGGAAGAAGGATTGTTGGGACTGGTGGTGCAAGGGCGTGCGGTCTCGGACAAAACACTTACCACATCTATGAGACTGGAAGACCGCCTGCTGTGTCAGGGAAGCGGGGAAAAGAGGAAGGAGGTCTCCGGGTATGACCGGATGTGCTTTGACTGGTATGTCTTGCAAGAGTTTTCCCATTTTGACAGGGAGCAATCTCTGGATCGTGCGCTTTCTTACGAGGTGGAGTATTTGATTGCCGGGAAGCCAAGTGACCGGGAAAATTTGGAAGCGGTCATATTGCGTCTGCTTGCTATGCGGGAAGTACAAAATGCCGAGGTCATATTGACAGATCCTTCTATGATGGGACAGGCATATGAAATTGCCCTAGCCATTGCAGGGGCTACGGTCAATCCGGCAGTGGTGCAGGTGGTACAGATTGCTGTTGTGGCGGTATGGGCTTTGGTTGAGAGTATTTTAGACCTACGCGCTCTGCTGGATGGAAAAAAGATCCCCTTGTTAAAGACCGGAGCACAGTGGAAAAGTCAATTGGGCTCCTTGCAGACGGCATTGGATGGAGTGGAAGATACGTCGGTGGAAAGGGGATTGGGCTATCAGGAGTATTTATTTGCCCTGCTTGCGCTCCTGCCACAAAAGAAACTGGCGTATGGCTGTATGGACCTGATGGAAGCGTCTATGCGGCAAGAGGAAGATTATGCCTATGTAAAGATGGATCATATGATCTATGCCATGGATATCCGCTGTTCGTTTGCAGGAGAAGGGCTCTTTGATGCTTTCCTGCCTATGCAGCCTCTCTGGTTAGATTTATACAGATCCGAATGTCAGGAAACTTTATATTACTAATAGGAAAGGAGGTGTAAAAGGGTGTCTCTTTCTCAAACATGTTTCCGTGTTGCGCCGGGGACAATTCAGAGTAACGAACCTTTTTTTCACAAGCAATCTAGTATGAAATCTCTTCAAAATAGCAGGAAAAAGTTATTCTTTTCTTCAGACCTTAATCCAAATAAAGAGACACCCTTTTGCATCTCCTATCAAGGAAGTTATACGATCGAGGCAGCACTCATTTTGCCACTTTTGATCAGTGCATGTATTTTCATTCTGTTTTTTCTTCGCATTGCCATGGTAGAGATTGGCGTGAACCGCAGTTTAGAGGAAGTCGCTATGAAGGTGGCAGTTTGTGGCGAGCAGGATGCGGTCAGTCTGTCGGGGCTGACATTGGCGTGTAATGCCAGAATGAAGATGATCGGTACACCGACATCCTATATCCAGGGAGGGATTTTTGGGATTTCCTATGATGAGTCGTCTGTAGAGGATAACTACATTACGCTGGTGGCGGACTATGGCATCACTTTTCCCATACAGATTTTCGGCACTTATCACTGGAACATGGAGTCTAAGACAAGTTGGCGAAAATGGATCGGTTGGGATCCGGAAGAAGAAAGGGAGGGTCAGGGCTATGTTTATGTAACAAAAGAAGGCAGTGTCTATCATGAGCGGTATGACTGTGCTTACCTGCATCCGTCCATTCATGCAGTGGCTGTCAAAGAATTGGAGGCATACAGAAACACAAGTGGCAATCGTTATAAGACATGTCGTAGTTGCAAGAGTGGAACAAAGAAAGAGGGTACCGTGTATATTACCGACTATGGGGATAGTTACCATAGCAAATTGTCTTGTGGGGGATTGAAGCGGACGATCTATCGCAAACGTAAGGAAGACCTTTCTATGTTGACAGGATGTAGTAAGTGCAGCATGGGAAATTAGCAAAGGGGGAGAAGGATGAAAGTTATGGGATTGGTAGGAATGCTAAGTATTTGTAGCGTGGAGGATCTGTGGAAACGGCAGATCCATCTGGTGGTGATCAGTGCATTCGGGATTTTAGGTGTTTTGCTACATTTTTATGATGGCAAACAGACGGCGCTGGATATGTGTGGTGGCATGTTAGTAGGCATTGTCCTGTATCTGCTCAGTATCTTTTCACATGGAAAAGTAGGAAAAGGGGATGCCTTTCTGGTGACATCTATGGGGGTATATCTGGGATTTTGGGACAATATGACCGTGCTTTGGATGGCATCTATCATGGCAGCGATCTTTGGTGTCGTGGTCTGTATCTTTTTTGGAAAAAAGAAAGATGAGAGTCTGCCCTTTGTTCCATTTTTGCTGGTCGCATATCTCTTGTTCTTGATCCTGGGTGCGACGGCGGCAAATGCCTGAGTAAAGGAGATCTGTGGATGGTAAAAGAAGGGTTAAAAAGGGCAGTCATGTGGCAGATGGCGTCTTATACGGTGGAGGCATCCTGGGTTATGGCAATCTGCCTTGGCATCGTCTGTATGCTGATCCTTTTGGGATATGAGGTTTATCACGAGGCACTGGTATTTGCCAGAGATACGGTATGCGAAATGGATGTGGTCGCATCTTTTCGGAAAGCAAAAATGCTGATGCAGGGCATTGGCAGGTAGGGGAGGATGAGAAATGGAGATTAGTTATAAAAGAACACATAAGGAAAGTTATATGATCATTTCAACAGAGGCATATGCATCGGACTATGAAGAACAGATGCTAAAGGAAAATGAGATCCGGTCGCTTTTGTCTTTTTATACCATGGAAATGAATGGAAAAATACAATTCTGGTATGACATTTCCGGCAAACAATCTCTGAAAGACTATCTACAGCAAAAAGAAGTGAGTTATGAGAGCATGGAGGAGGTCTTTTTATATCTGGCGATGGCATATGAGGAGATCCATAAATACCTCTTACATGAGGACAAGGTGTATCTGTGCCCGGAGACTGTCTATGTAGCAAGACAGGGGCAGTTTCGGGTTTTTCTCTGTTATTGTCCTTTTGAACATTTTGATGAAAATCCCTTTGCTGCCCTCATGGAATATGTGCTGACGATCGTGGATCATGAGACAGATGACCTGATGCGGACATGTTATGAAATGTATGATATGACCCTACAGGAGGGAACGACCTTGTATGACCTTCTGCATTATCTGCAAGAAAAAATGGAGGGCATGCGGTATATGGAGGAAAATACTACGGTCGCTTATGAGGAGCCGGAAGTTCTTGTGAATCGTGATGATGTGGCAACGCTGGTAGAAGAAAGGGAAAATATGGTGCCGGAGGAGTCTGTCTATTACGAAAGCAGTTATGAGAAAATCCTAGAGACTATCCGGGCAAAGGGGCAGCACATCAAGGAACTGATCCTGTCATGGGCTGCACAGAACCGGGAAGTGCATGGCGGGAAAAAAGATATCCTAGTAGAGCCGGAGCCGATTCCGGTAGAACGCACCGTCTTATTACATGAAATGCCGGCATCCTGTCAGGGACAATTGCTCTATCAGGGGAATGCCGGGGAAGAAGATTTTTATATCAAGGAAAAAGTGTTTCGCATTGGAGCGGATGCATCCGGTAATGAGGCGCAACTGCACTCGTCTGCGGTCAGCCACCATCATGCCAGGATCACACGTCAGGAGAAAGCGTTTTATATTGAGGATCTGAATTCGACCAATGGTACATTTGTCAATGGTGTCATGCTGGCGTATACCCAAAAGAAAAAACTGGAGCCTATGGATCGCGTTACCTTCGCGGATGTGGAGTACTTGTTTGTGTAAATATTTGACAATATAGGATATATCCTATATAATACAGGAGAAAAGATATGCCAGTAATTGCAAGATTTCAAGGAATTGTAATAAAAATGTATTTTGGGCAGCGCGAGCATAATCCGCCGCATATTCACGCCATCTGCGGGGAACATGTAGGAGTTTTCAATCTGGATCAAGGTAAAATGTATGAAGGGGATCTGGCACCAAAATCACAAGAAGTTGTGGAACATTTTATCGCCCATTACAGGAGAGAACTCATACGGATGTGGGAGACACAACAATTTGTCCGCTTGCCGCCAACGGAATAGGGAGGGATTTGTTATGTCATATAGGGTAAAGTCTGTTTCCGTAGAAAATAATAGGAAATTGATCGTTGTTTTTTTGAATGGAGTAGAAAAACAATATGATATACAAATGCTGGTGAATACATATCCACAATTTGAGCAGTTAAGGAAAGATGTGAAATTGCTGCAAAAGGTACAGGTTGATGCCGGGGGATATGGTATCTCATGGAATGATATGCTAGATATTGATGCAGAAGAACTGTGGGATAATGGGGAAGCGACAGGTCGGGTCTATCCATTGACAATACAGGAATCTATTGGTATCAAATTGAGTCAGGCAAGAGAAGCCTGCGGCATGACGCAAAAAGATCTGGCATACCAGACCAAGATAGCACAGGCAGATATTAGTAAAATAGAAAATGGAAAAGCAAATCCATCCTTGAATACCTTGAAAAGATTGGCGGATGGAATGCACATGTGTTTAAAGATCGAGTTTGACTAAGAAAAAGAGGTTATTTATAATAAAATAGTAGTTGATGAGCGGTAAGTAAGAGCAGAGGTTTTTATGAAGGTCAATATTTATTATGGTGGACGAGGCGTATTGGATGATCCGACGCTTTACGTTATTCAAAAAATGGAAAGCGTACTGATAGAACTTCGGGTAGAGGTACATCGGTATAATATATATGAACAGAAAAACGCCATTTCCATGCTGCCACAGACCTTAAAGGATGTGGATGGCATCATTCTGGCGACAACCGTGGAGTGGCTGGGAATCGGCGGGTATATGAACCAATTTCTGGATGCTTGCTGGCTCTATGGCGATAAGGAAAGTATTTCCTCCATTTACATGCAGCCGGTTGTTATGTCTACGACTTATGGGGAGCGTGAAGGCGCGCTGACCCTGGAAAATGCTTGGGAGATCTTGGGAGGACTGCCATGTGCCGGATTGTGTGGTTATGTTGAGGATCTCGTGAGTTTTCAGGTCAACCAGGAGTATGCTCACATCATTGAGAAGAAGGCAGAAAACCTTTACCGCACGATCTCGCAGAAGTCTAAGGGACTTCCGACCAGCAATCAGGCGGTTACGAGAAGTATCCTTCGTACCCAGCAATTAGAACTGACTCCACAGGAGAGTGAGCAGTTATCACAGTATGTATCAGATGACAATTATGTCAAAAAACAGAAGCAGGATATTGAGGAACTATCCAGTATGTTCCGCGGTATGATGGGCAAGGAGGCTCAGGAGTCGGCAACCGAGTACATTATGGAATTTCAGTCGCATTTTGCACCACAGCCGGATTTTTCGGCGCGTTACCTCTTTATGATCGGGGGTAAGAAAAAGCCTTTATTTGTCGGTGTGGATGGTGATGAGATTGTTTGCCATTATGGACAGGAAGAAGAGATTGATGTGTACTTAAAAGTGCCGCAGGAGATCATGGATCAACTGGTGCGTGGGCAGATGACATTCCAGAGAGCCTTTAGCGTGGGAGATCTGACGACCAAGGGCAACTTTAAGACACTGCGTATGTTGGATGATATTTTTACTTTTGCACAGGACAAGTAAGCAATAGATAAAGGAGATGCGAAAATGAGAGACGATAATTGTATTTTTTGTAAGATTTTAAGTGGAGACATTCCATCCAGAGTGGTTTTCGAGGATGCGGATTTTCAGGTCATTATGGATGCGGAGCCGGCAACCAAGGGACATTGCCTGATCCTGCCAAAAGATCATTACGCCAATGTATTTGAGATGCCGGATGAACTGGCGGCCAAGGTGCTTCCTACCGCCAAAAAAGTGGCAGCGCATTTAAAAGACAGCCTGCATTGTGATGGCATCAATCTTGTGCAGAACAATGGGGAAGCCGCAGGACAGACCGTGCATCATTTCCATATGCATGTGATCCCACGCTACGAAGGTGGCAATCCCAAGGATGTCACATGGAGCCACAGCGAATTCAGCGCTGAGGAGTTAGACGCGATCCGCGACCAGATCCGGATGTAAGAAAGAAGAAAAAAGATGTTTCTACAATATGGGAGAAAGGATCCTTCTTGTAGAAACATCTTTTTAATTTGTGATACTAGCGGCTGACTTCTTCGATCAGACCCATAATGGTCTCAATCGCATTCATCTGACCGCTGTTTTTCATAGCGTCAATATATTTACTGCGGTGTGCCATGACATCATCTATGGTTGCCATGAGTGTCTCGGATGTGACTTCTTCCTCCTCAAGCACCACAGAAAAGCCCTGCTTGGCGAAAGAATTGGCATTTAAGATCTGATCGCCACGACTGGCATTTCTGGACAGGGGGATCAGGATGTTTGACTTATGTAGTGCCAGAAGTTCGCAGATGGAATTGGCACCGGCTCTGGCAACGACAAGATCTGCGGCGGCAAAAAGATCCGGCAGATTCTCGCTGATATATTCAAACTGTGCATAGCCTTTTTTATCCCCCAGGGACTCGTCGATATTTCCCTTGCCACACAGATGGATGATCTGGTACTTGGCAAGCAGGTCATCGATACATCCACGGATAGCATTGTTGATATAGACGGAGCCGATACTGCCGCCCATGACCATGAGGATAGGCAGATCGCTGGTAAAGCCACAGAAGTCCTTGGCTGCCTGCTTGTTGCCATGCAAAAGTTCCTGACGGATCGGGGATCCGGTAAGGACAGCCTTTTCTTTTGGCAGATAGGGCAGAGTCTCTGGAAAATTGCAGCATACCTTGGTTGCCGATGGCATAGCAAGTTTGTTTGCCAGTCCCGGGGTCAGGTCGGATTCATGGATGATGACCGGGATATGTCTGGTCTTTGCAGCCATAACGACCGGCACAGAGACAAAGCCACCTTTGGAAAAGACCACATTCGGACGGATCCTTCCCAACAGGCGTCTTGCCTGAAAGAAACCGTGAAGTACACGGAAAGGATCGGTCAGGTTCTTCCAGGAACGATAACGGCGGAACTTGCCGGAACTGATACCGTAGTATGGGATCTTTTTGTCCTCGATCAGTCCTTTCTCGATTCCTTCGTAGGAACCGATATAATAGATCTCATATCCATCTTTTTGTAAAGATTCAAACAGAGCAATATTTGGCGTTACATGTCCTGCTGTACCGCCACCTGTCATAACTATTTTTTTCATAAGAAACTCCTTTATTCTAATCTATATCAATCTTACCCTGCTTTTGCTAATTGTCAAGATGGTGACTGTCTACTTTTTGCGCCATTTTTTGCAGAGTAAGGCTTGTACTATTTTATATAGGAAGAAAAAGGAGGAGAAGTGGTTTGGATATGTCATGGCTGGAATATATAACAGGTGCGGAAGCCTGGATCGGGCTGGGACTTTTGGCGGCCTTGGTTCTGCTCTTGCTCATCTTTATCATACGGTTTGCGCATTTTGCAAAAAAGTGTGAACGCGCAGCAGACCAGATCCGGGCATATGTGCAGGATGTTCTGGAGGACTATGAGGAGGCAGACGGACAGGCGGAAAAAAAGCCGTTGCTTAGAGAGGTAGAACCGATCGCAACAGGGAAAAAAGAGGAAACGGATGCTATGACACCTGCGGAGCAGGAAGCCCTTTTACAGGAGATGCTGGGAAACCTTTTGGGATAAAAAAAACCGGCAAAACTTGACAAAGCGTGGCGACCTTGTTATAATTCGTAATAAATTTGTAACAAATGTAACAAATTTTGTATAAAGTATCATAGAAATGCAATACTTGATATATAGATAGTATTACATGAATATGGAGGATTTATTTATATGAATTATAATTGGAAGAAGCGCGTTGCACAGGGGACAGCGGTTGCTTTGGCATTGACGGCGATGAGCACGACTACCGTGCTTAGCCAGCCAAAAGAGGCGACAGATACTGTGAGCGGCTATCGTACCGCCGGAATTGTTCAGGCAGTCAGTACGATGGAAGCAGGTGCGTATGCGACTGCCAATGTCGTAGGTTCTCAGGTGACCGTAGTTGCTGCCGCAAATGAGCAGGCACAGGTCGCATATCCTGAGTGGCAGGATCGCCTGATGGCAAATGTGGATGATTTCTTATATGTGAGAGCGACCGCAAGCACAGATTCTGACATTGTCGGAAAGATGTACAAAGGCGATGTGGCAGAGGTGACGGCGACGGAGGGTGACTGGTATCAGATCACATCCGGCAATGTAAACGGCTATGTGCTCGGTGAGTATTGCCTTACCGGTGATGATGCACATGCGCTGGCAGAGAGCGTCTGCAAGACCTATGCAAAGGCAAAGGAAGGCGGTATCCGCGTCCGCAGCGAGGCAAGTGCTGAGAGTGCGATCTATACCGTAATGGCGGTAGGCGATTCACTGGAAGTAGATACACAGGCTGCGCCGGTAGATGGCTGGGTAGCCGTAAATATCAAGGCCGGTACCGGATATGTGAGCAGTGATTATGTGGAAGTTTCGATTGATTATGGAACAGCCGTTACGATCGAGGAAGAACAGGCAGCCATTGCAGCAGCCAAAGCCGCAGAAGAAGCAGCGGCAGCAAAGGCACGCGCTGTGACTGTACAGAATCAGGCAGTAGCAGCATCTTATGATGATACGACACTTTTGGCAGCCCTGATCCAGTGTGAGGCAGGCAATGAATCTTACGAAGGTCAGGTAGCCGTTGGTGCGGTGGTATGTAACCGTGTCCGCAGCGGTGGTTATCCAGGTTCTGTTTACGGTGTCGTATATCAGAGCGGACAGTTCACGCCGGCAGCGAGCGGATCGGTAGCATCTGTAGCGGCAAGCGGTCCAAAGGCATCCTGTATGCAGGCAGCGCAGGCAGCCCTGGCAGGAACGGACAACACAGGCGGAGCACTGAGTTTTCGACCGGTCAGCAGTGGACGCGGCGGCGTTGTGATCGGCAATCATGTATTTTTCTAAATAAAAGCAAAGAAGCAGATCCCTTTTTGACCTGAAATTCATGTCGGAAAGGGATTTTGTCATTGTTTTGTACTAAATATCTGCTACAATAAAAAGTAATCAATCATTCGATAATAGGATTGAAAGAGATACATTTATGACACAGGATATTGCAAGACGTAGAACCAAATACGAAATGATCATCAACGATGCCATGCGCATTGCTATGGATTATGATACACCAAACGATGAGATCAACCAGTTCATCGCCATTTTGGGCACCGAGATGGGCTGCGACCGTATCTATCTGTTTGAAGATCGTATGGGACAGGATATTACAGATAATACTTATGAGTGGTGTGCAGGGAATGTGACACCGCAGATCGATGAATTACAGGGTGTTGATAAGGAAATCATCCGCTGGTGGTATCGGGCTTTTGACGAGGGAAGTCACATCCTTTTGCAGGATCTGGAGGCAATACGAGATACCGAGCCTCTGACCTATGAAATCTTAAAGCCACAGGGGATCCGCAATCTGATCGTATATCCCATGATCCACAAAGAGCGTGTGATCGGTTTCTTTGGGGTAGACAATCCGCCGGCAGAGGATATGGACGAGATCTCTATTTTCCTGAGTATGATTTCTTCTTTTCTGGTATCACTGATCAAGTTGCGTAATGCCTTCGCGCGTGTGGAGAATCAGGGGCGCCTGGATAGTATGACAGCCTTGGCTGAGATCTACATTTCCATGCACCTGATCGATATGAAGACGGGCGAATTTCATGGGATCAAGAGCAATGCTTATATTGATGCCGGGATGGATCAGTCCAAAGAGATGTTATTTCCGCTGCAGATCCATCCGGTCATGTGTGAATTATCCAATGAAAAGTATCTGGATAAGGTATTGGCTTTTACCAATTTCCGGACTTTGGAGGAGAGATTACAAAATAAAAAGACCATAGAGACAGAGTTCCTAGGCAATGTTTCCGGCTGGTGCCGTGCCAGATTTATCGCGGTAGATTATGATGAAAACGGTCATTTGGGACATGTTATCTTTACGGTTGAAGATATCGACGAAGAGAAAAAGCATGAGCGATATCTGACATATCTGTCCCAGACAGATATGATGACAGGCCTGAAAAACCGCGGTAGTGGAGAGCAGGAGATCACACAGTTGTTGGAAAAGCAACAAAAAGGACTTTTCTGCATCCTGGATTGTGACCAGTTTAAACGCATCAATGACACCTATGGTCACGCGGTAGGCGATAAGGTCATCATCGCGGTGGCAGAGGTGCTGCAAAAGAACAGCGGTAAGCATGATGTAATTATGCGTCTGGGTGGCGATGAATTTGCCATCTATTATCCGAATCTTTTGGATGAGGCATTTGCGAAGAAAGAAATAGAAGCGATCTTTCATGGCATCGAAGGGATCCGGATCCCGGAGATGGGTCAGGATCCGATCTATGTTAGTCTTGGGGCATCTTTCCATCAGCAGATGGAGCAGATGAGTTTTGACCAGTTATATCAGGAGGCAGATCAGGCTATGTACGCCAGCAAGAAGCAGGCAGGATTTGCCATGACAATTTACCATACAGAGGAATAGTGGACATAATCGTAAATTTGTTGCGCGATCATGCCAGATAGGGTACTATAAAAGGGTAGCAAAGAATAAAATGCATATGGGAGGTAGTTTATGGTAGTAGTTATGATTTTAGTGGTAGTGATCTTATTGCTGGTCATTTCCTGCATCAAGGTTGTACCGCAGGCACATGCTATGGTTATCGAGCGTCTGGGAGCGTATCTGATGACCTGGCCGGTAGGTCTGCACTTCAAGGTGCCGTTTATCGATCGTGTGGCACGCAATGTCAACTTGAAAGAGCAGGTGGTTGATTTCCCGCCACAGCCGGTTATCACCAAGGACAATGTTACCATGCAGATCGATACGGTCGTATATTATCAGATCACAGATCCAAAGCTATATTGCTATGGTGTGGAGAATCCGATCATGGCGATCGAGAACCTGACAGCGACCACACTGCGTAATATCATTGGTGATCTGGAACTTGATGAGACATTGACCTCAAGAGAGACCATCAATACAAAGATGCGTTCCGCACTGGATGTCGCAACCGATCCATGGGGTATCAAGGTCAACCGTGTGGAGTTAAAGAACATCATTCCACCGGCAGCCATCCGTGATGCCATGGAAAAACAGATGAAGGCAGAGCGTGAGCGAAGAGAAGCTATCCTGATCGCGGAAGGTGAGAAGAAGTCCACCATCCTGATCGCGGAAGGTAAAAAGGAGTCTGCGATCCTCGATGCTGAGGCAGAGAAGCAGGCACAGATCTTAAAGGCAGAGGCTGTCAAGGAAGCAACTATCCGTGAGGCAGAAGGTCAGGCAGAAGCCATCCTCAAAGTCCAGCAGGCAAATGCAGACGGTCTGCGTTTCTTAAAGGAAGCCGCTGCGGATGATGCTGTGTTACAGTTAAAGAGTTTAGAGGCATTTGCCAAGGCAGCAGATGGCAAGGCGACCAAGATCATCATTCCGTCTGAGATCCAGGGAATGGCAGGTCTGGTCAAGTCCATCGCAGAAGTGGCAAAGGACGAGTAAAGCGTTTTTCTTATTGAAATTTTTTAAGAGGCAGTCGCAGGCGCGGCTGCCTTTTTCTTTTACTTGCACAAGAGGGAAAAAGGAAATATAATACAATGAGAAAAAAGTGGGTAAAAAATAAGGCAAAGGAGATCGATACATATGAATCTGTCAGGTAGAAATTTTTTAAAACTTTTAGACTATAGTCCGGAGGAGATCCGTTATCTTATTGATCTGTCAAAGGAATTGAAGGATAAAAAGAAAAAGGGGGTCCCACATGACGAGTTAAAGGGAAAGAACATTGCCCTGATCTTTGAAAAGACCAGCACCAGAACCCGTTGTTCCTTTGAGGTGGCTGCACATGATCTGGGTATGCATGTGACTTATCTGGATCCGTCCGGTTCCCAGATCGGCAAAAAGGAGAGTATCAAGGATACGGCAAGGGTTCTTGGCAGAATGTTTGACGGTATCGAGTACCGCGGCTTTGGACAAGAGATCGTAGAGCAGTTGGCAGAGTATGCTGGCGTTCCGGTATGGAACGGACTGACCAATGAATTTCATCCGACACAGATGATCGCTGATATGCTGACCATTGAGGAAAAGTTTGGCAGATTGGAAGGGATCAAGTTTGTCTATATGGGCGATGCCCGCTACAATATGGGCAATTCCCTTATGGTGACCTGTGCAAAACTGGGTATGGATTTTGTCGCATGTACCAACAAAAAGTATTTTCCGAATGAGGCACTGGTAGCAGAGTGTCGCGCCATTGCCGAAAAGACAGGGGCATCTATCACTTTGACCGAGGATGTGGCAGAAGGCTGCAAGGATGCCGATGTGATCTATACGGATGTCTGGGTATCTATGGGTGAGCCGACAGAGGTATGGGAAGAACGTATCCATGACCTGCTTCCATATCAGGTCAATGTCAAGGCACTGTCCTATGCCAAGGATACCGCTATCTTTATGCATTGTTTGCCGGCTTTTCATGATCTGGATACGGCAGTCGGTAAGGAGATCCATAAGAAATTCGGTTTGAGAGAGATGGAAGTGACCGATGAGGTATTTGAGAGCAAGCAGTCTGTTGTTTTTGATGAGGCAGAGAACCGTATGCATTCCATCAAAGCTATTATGTATGCGACTTTAAAATAAAAGGATAAGAGAGCGATATAACATATGATACAGATCAGACATGAGTATTTAGAGAGTATCGATTCTACCAACAATGAGATCAAACGCCGTGCGGCAGTCGGCGAGGCAGAGGGCCTTGTCATTTCTGCCGGAAAGCAGACGGCAGGCAGGGGCAGGAGCGGACACCAGTGGGAGACACCGGCGGATATTTCCATTGCGACTTCGCTTTTGCTGCGACCGACCATGGATATAGCCCACCTCAGCAGTCTTACGCTGGTGGCGGCAGTGGCTGTGCGACGCGCCATTGAAGAACTTTATGGTATCGAGACCTGGATCAAATGGCCAAATGATGTCATCATCCACGGCAAAAAGGTCTGCGGTATCCTGACCGAGATGAGTGCCAGCGATGGCAAGGCAGATTATGTTGTGGTCGGCATCGGGGTAAACGTGCATCAGACTTCATTTTCCGAGGAACTGGCGGACAAGGCGATCTCTGTGGATATGGCGTTAAAGGAGCAGGAACTTTTTGGGACGAAAAGAGGCGATTGCAAGGAATTGACTTACCGTATCTGGCAGGAGTTTGCTCTTTTGTATGAAGCTTTTTGCATGACAGAAGATCTGTCTATCGTTATGGAAGAATACAACCGTTTTTTGATCAACCGCAACGAAAAGGTGCGTGTTTTAGATCCGCAAGGCGAATGGGAAGGCATTGCCCGTGGTATTGATGAAACAGGCAGGCTCTTGGTGGAGACAAAGGAAGATCTGCGCCGGGTGGATTCTGGGGAAGTCTCCGTCCGGGGTGTATATGGCTATGTATAGAAAGGAACCTTCGATATATGAATGATGAGATCGTACTTTGTGGGGCGAGTTCCTACAATAAAAAATATTACTTTAATGAGCAGTTTTCCTCTCTGCCACAGGGGATACAGGATGAGTTACACATTATGTGTGTACTTTTTACAGCAGATGTCGGAGGCGTCTTGCAGGTTGTTTTTGATGAGGACGGTTCCCTGCAACTGCGTACACAGACTGAGGAAGACGATATCCTCTATGATGAGATCGGCAGTGTCTTAAAGATCAAGCAGTTACAGAGGGAAAAGGAAGAATTGTTTGAGTCGCTGGAAATGTACTATCGTGTCTTTTATCTGGGAGAGGCATACGAGGGCGAGGAGTAGGAGAATACAAGATGTTAATGACGATTGATGTAGGAAATACAAATATTACCGTAGGTATTTTCGATAAACAAAAATTAGTGGGAAATTTTCGACTGACAACAGGTATGACACGCACTTCCGATGAGTTTGGAACAGCCATCGGGGAGATCCTGCGCTACAATGACATTGAAAAACAGGACATCAAGGACGCCATCATTGCCAGTGTAGTACCAAAGATCATGCATTCTCTGACCAGTGGTATCATCAAGTACTTTGGTGTGCATCCGATTCTTGTGGAGCCGGGCGTGCGTACCGGGGTCAAGATCATCACGGAGAATCCGCGTCAGATCGGTGCGGACCGTATCGTCAATGCCGCAGGCGCACTGGGCTTGTATGGTGGACCGGCAATCGTCATTGATTATGGCACGGCGACCACCTATGATCTGATCAGTGCAGAGGGGGCATATGTATCCGGTGTGATCGCACCGGGCATCCGTACATCCGCAGAAGCCCTCTGGTCAAAGACGGCAAAACTGCCGGAGATCGAGATCCGCAAACCGGAGCATATCCTTGCCAAGGAGACCATTTCCTCCATGCAGGCAGGACTTGTCTATGGGCAGATCGGACAGACGGAATATATCGTAAAAAATATGATTGCAGAATCCGGTTATGAAAATATCAAGGTAGTAGCCACAGGCGGTCTGGGCAACCTGATCTCCAAGGAGACGGATTGCATTGATATTTATGATCCGGAACTGACCTTGCAGGGCTTGCGCCTGATCTATGAAAAAGAGATAAAAAACAGAGGAACAGACCGTTAGAAAAGGAGATATATGAACTTATTTTTCAGAGCATGCACAGCCATTCGCAGTGTATATAAATATGAGCAGATTTCCCCGGTCGATGTCCCTGCTTTGCAGCGGATCGTCATGACCTTCGGCATACCGGATGCCCTGAAAGCAGAGAAAAATAAAAGATTTGACGGTCGTATTGCGGATGACATGATAGAGATCCTGCGACAGGACATGACATAGAAGTTGAGGTAAAGATAGATGGAAAACAAGGCTCTACAGAGACTTGCGATCGGCAAGGTCACTTTGGAGAATAATCTGGTCTTAGCACCCATGGCAGGGGTAACAGATCTGCCTTTTCGAACGCTCTGCAAGGAGCAGGGGGCGGGGCTGATCTGTATGGAAATGGTCAGTGCCAAGGCATTACAATACAATAATAAAAACACATATCAACTTTTGGAGATCGAGGAAAAAGAGCGCCCGGTCTCTTTGCAGTTGTTTGGATCGGATCCGGATTGTATCAGTGAGATGGCAAAGCGAATCGAAGACCATCCCTTTGACATCCTAGACATCAATATGGGATGTCCGGTGCCAAAGGTAGTCAATAATGGGGACGGCTCCGCGCTGATGAAAAATCCCAAACTGGCAGGTCAGATCATGCGAAAGACGGTAAAAGCCATTCAAAAGCCGGTCACCGTCAAGATACGAAAAGGTTTTGATGAGGAACATGTCAATGCCGTGGAGATGGCAAAGATTGCGGAAGATGCCGGTGTGGCTGCCATCGCCGTGCATGGCAGGACAAGAGAACAGTATTATTCCGGTAAAGCCGATTGGGATATTATTGCTCAGATCAAAGATGCCGTATCCATTCCGGTCATAGGAAACGGAGACCTTCTGGATGCAAAGGATGTGATCGCCATGAAAGAGCAGACCGCTTGTGATGGCTTTATGATCGGTCGTGGCGCACAGGGCAACCCTTGGATCTTTCATCAGATCCTGCATTATTTTGAGACAGGGGAAATGATAGGAAAGCCACCGATCGATGAACTGGTGGCTACCATGCTTCGTCATGCAAAGATGCAGATCGCCTTTAAGGGGGACGAATTATATGGAATACGAGAATTTCGCAAGCATGCGGCGTGGTATACCAGTGGTTACCACAATTCCGCACGTTTGCGTGGCATGATCAATGAAGTCAACACGTATCAGGACTTGGAGGACCTGATGGAACGCGTCTTAAGATAAATGCCAGATGTCCTCGTTGTACTGGGCAATGGTTCGGTCGGATGAGAAGAAACCGGCTTTGCTGATATTGATCAGCATCTTCTTCGCCCAAGTCATACGATCTTCGTAATCGTTGTAAATACGTTCCTTGGTCGCCTTGTAATCTTCAAAATCCGGTAAAGTCATAAACCAGTCTTTGTTTAAAAGTTCATGGTAAAGACGTTCTAAGTTTTCTTTTTGACCGACCGCCATCATGGTATCGCTGACTAAGAAGTCGATGGCGCGCTTGATGGCAGGATCTTTCTCATAATAATCTCTGGAAACATAATCAGCCTTTTCGTAGTGGGCGATGACATCATCTGAGGATTCGCCAAAGATATAGATGTTGTCGTCTCCGACAAATTCATGCATCTCCACATTGGCGCCGTCCTCGGTTCCGATGGCAATGGCACCGTTTAACATGAACTTCATGTTGGATGTGCCGGATGCCTCCTTGGAGGCAAGTGAGATCTGCTCGTGGATATCTGCTGCCGGGATCAGTTTTTCAGCCAGGGTGACATTGTAGTTTTCTACCATGACAACGGATAAGTATGGAGAGACTTCCGGGTCGTTGGCAATGATCTCCTGCAAGCAGAGGATGACATGGATAATGTCCTTGGCAATGACATAAGCCGGGGCAGCCTTGGCACCAAAGATGACCGTGATCGGACGCTTTGGCAGTTTTCCTTCTTTGATCTCAAAATATTTATCGATCACATAGAGGGCATTCATCTGTTGTCTCTTATACTCATGCAGACGCTTGATCTGGATGTCAAAGACAGAATCCGGGTTGATGTCGATGTTTTGTGTCTGCTTCAGATAAGAAGCCAGTTCTTCTTTCTTTCCCTGCTTTACGGCAAGCAGTTTCTCCAATACCGCAGTATCATCGGCATAGGCAGACAGTTTTTCCAACTCGGTCGCGTCTTTCTTGTAGCCGTCGCCAATGAGTTCGGTCAAAAGATCAGCGAGCGGATGGTTGCAGTGGAGTAACCATCTGCGGAAAGTGATGCCGTTGGTCTTGTTGTTGAACTTCTCCGGATAGATCTTGTAGAAGTTGTTGAGTTCACTGTTCTTCAAGATCTCTGTGTGCAGATAGGCAACACCATTAACGGAATATCCATAGTGGATATCCATATGTGCCATGTGCACGCGATCCTCGTCGTCAATGATGGAAACGCTCGGATCATGGAAAGTGTCATTGACCTTGTTGTTCAACTCATAAATGATCGGAAGCAGTTGCGGTACGGCCTTCTGCAAGTAGTGGATCGGCCATTTTTCAAGCGCTTCGGCAAGGATGGTATGGTTGGTATAAGCACAGGTCTTTGTCACGATCTCGATCGCTTCTTCCATGCGGATACCTTTTTGCATCAAAAGGCGGATAAGTTCCGGGACCACCATGCTCGGATGGGTATCGTTGATCTGGACAGTCGCATAATCAGCCAGATCATGCAGATTGCTGCCGCGCTCGATGGCTTCGTCCAAGATCAGATGAGCGGCATTGCTGACCATGAAATATTGCTGATAAACACGCAGGATACGTCCGGCTTCGTCGGAGTCATCCGGGTATAAGAATAAGGTCAGATTCTTTGCAATGTCTGTCTTGTCAAAGTCAATACCTTCTTTTACCAGAGATTCATCGACAGAATCAATGTCAAATAAATGCAGTTTAGTCGTTCTTCCCATATAGCCGACAACGTCGATATCATACATGCAGGAAGTCAGCGTCAGACCACCAAATTCAATGTCATAAGTCCGCTTGGTCTTGTTCAGCCAATTTTTATTTTCCATCCAAGGGTTTGGTGTTTCCTCTTGCAGGTTATTTTCAAATACCTGCTTGAAAAGTCCGAAATGATAGTTCAGACCGACACCGTCGCCGTTTAAGCCAAGCGTAGCGATGGAATCCAGAAAGCAGGCAGCCAGACGTCCCAGCCCGCCGTTTCCAAGAGATGGCTCCGGCTCGATGGTCTCGATCTCTGCCATGGTCTTGCCGTATTTTTGCAGGCAGGCCTCGACCTCATCGTATAGCCCCAGATTGATCAGGTTGTTGGAGAGCAGTTTCCCGATCAAAAACTCGGCGGAAATATAGTAGAGTTTCTTTTTGCCCTCGGTGCTGACCTTTTTTGCGGCTTCTTCCTTCACCAGTTCTAAAAGAGCAAGGTAGATCTGCTCGTTTGTGACATGTCCCGGATCCGTGCCAAAGGTATCCTTGACCTTGATTTCTAATGCGTCCATAAAAACCTCCTAAATTATACATTCGTTTTATGCTTCCAGTATATAGACTATGAAAGCATGGGTCTTGTCATATCATAGCAAAAAGTAGTACAATCCTATCATTAAAAAGGATAAAGAGAGGAAAAGGGGCGGAAAATGGATATCAAAGAATACGAAAACTATCATGAACGGAAAGAACACAGCCGACAGAAATTTCCTTATAATACATATCTATGCTCTATGCCGCTGGATTTTCGTCAGGTACCCATGCACTGGCATGATGAGATGGAGATCATCTATATAAAGAAAGGGCAGTGCATGGTCTCTGTGGAATTTGATGAGCGGATCGTAAGCGGGGGAGCGTTTGTCGTGGTTCTGCCGGGACAACTGCATGGTATCCGGTCTTTACCGGGGGAAAGTGTCGAGTACGAAAATATCCTCTTTCGCCCGGAAATCTTATATGGAAAAAAAGACGATGGCTTAAGACAGGATTTTTTTGATCCTCTTTTTCAGATGAAGATCGTCATACCTGCTTTTTATGGGGAGGGGGTTCCCGGCTACCGGGAGATCAAAGAGGTCTTAGACGCCTGCGATAGCATCTGTCAAGATCTTGTGGAGGGCTATGAACTTCTGATCAAGAGCAGGCTTTATCTTTTGATCTACCATTTGTGCCGGACCAGTGGACAGCGGGGCAGGGCGAAAAACAGCAGACCCCACGAGGAAATGAAACTGGTCTTGAAATATGTGGAACTGCATTATATGGAAAAGATCACAATCGCTGATATGGCGGAGGTCAGTGGTTTCAGCGCTTCTCATTTTATGAAGTATTTTAAACAGAGCATGGGGCAGAGTTTTATTGATTATCTGAATGACTATCGCCTGACCATGGCATCCCGTATGTTGTTGGCGTCGGAGGCATCTGTTTTATCCATAGCACAGGAGGTAGGAATCGATAACATGTCCTACTTTAACCGTATTTTCAAGCGAAAATTCGGGATGACGCCAAGAGACTTCCGCAAGACCAACGGAACAAGGGATTTGTGATCTTGCACAAAAATTATAGAATGCTTTCGTAGAAAATAGCAAAAATGACATAGGCGTGTTGACATGGTAAATTTTGGGGTATAAGATATATGCATATCAACTGAAAACGTTTCCAGTAACGTTTCCGGTAACGCTTTCAGAAATAAACGGGAAGGAGCAGGCATATGACCATCAAAGATATAGCAAAGATCAGTGGCGTGAGCGTCAGCACCGTTTCCCGTGTATTAAACAACCACCCGGATGTGAGCGAGGATGTACGGCACAAGGTCATGGCAGTTGTGGAAGAGTACAACTACATTCCCAACAACAGCGCCAGATCTTTGGGGCAGAGTAAGTCAGATAACATTGGACTGATCGTCCGTGGTATTTCCAATCCTTTCTATACATCTATCATCCATGAGATCGAGCAGGATATTGAGAAGGCAGGTTATACACTTGTGATGCAGCAGATCGGTGCCACCGAGGATGAACTTCTGGCAGGCGCTATGATGGAGCGTGACAAGAGATTGCTGGGCCTGATCTTTTTGGGAGGACGTCTGGACTACACCAAGGAACAGATCGCAGCGATCAGTGTACCTTTTGTTTCCTGTTCTTCCAACAACGCCTATGGCTCTTTGGATGATACCTGCTATTCCAGTGTATCGATCGACGATACGCAGACCGCTTATGAAGCGGTCAAGGAATTATACAAAGAAGGACACCGCAGGATCGCCGTTCTTCTGGCAAGACCGGATGACGGTTCGGTTTCCCAGATCCGCTATGAGGGATATGTCAAGGCATTGACCGAGGTGGGGATGGTTCCGACAGAAGATCTGATCATATCTGTGGACAGTTACAATATTGCAGATGCCTATCATGGGACAAAAGCATGGCTGGATCAGGGGATCGTCTTTGATGCGATCTTTGCGATCGCAGACAACCTTGCCATGGGAGCCATGAGAGCACTTAGGGAAAAAGGTATTATCGTGCCGAGAGATTGCTCTATTGTAGCGATCGATGGTATTGAAGTGTCAGAGTATATGGCACCGGCACTTTCTACATACTGTCAGCCGATGGAAGAACTGGGAAAGACCAGTGTGGGGCTTCTCATCGATCTGATTGAGAAGAAGGGAGAACACAGGCAGATCATCCTGCCGACGATCTTCCGCGAGGGGGAGACCATTGCTGTCCGATAAATCGGTCATAAATAGCAGTGGTTCTGCATATAATGATTTTTGATTGTGGC
>CAVGHS010000009.1:0-38926 GCA_963629085.1 bacterium | reverse complement strand
GCTGGTATTAAAGGGACATCTGCGTCTGGCACATGCAAAGTTTCCAAAGGGCGTCTCCGGCACCAATCTGGATGCGATCGCCAGAGGTCCGCTCTGGGATCTGGGATTGGATTACCGCTGTGGAACCGGACATGGCGTAGGTCATATCTTGAATGTGCATGAAGGACCAAATGCCTTCCGTTGGCGCACGACAGACATGTTCCCATCACAGGAGTTGATCCCGGGCATGATCACAACGGATGAACCGGGCTTCTATGAAGAGGGCGGTTATGGTATCCGTATTGAGAACGAACTTCTCTGTGTCGAGGCAGAAAAGACAGAGTATGGTCAGTATTATCAGTTCCAGAACCTGACCTTTGCACCGATCGATCTGGATGCAGTGCTGCCGGACATGATGACAGATAGAGAGAGGGACTGGCTCAATACTTATCACAGACAGGTCTATGATACCCTGAGTCCATATTTAGATGACAAGGAAAAGGAATGGCTACAGTATGAAACAAGAGCAATCTAATAAGTTATTACTCATAGATGGACACAGCATTTTAAACCGTGCATTTTTTGGACTGCCGGATCTGACCAATGCAGCAGGACTGCATACCAATGCGGTCTATGGATTTTTAAATATCATGTTCAAGATCATGGACACGGAAAAGCCGTCCTATCTGACAGTAGCCTTTGATGAGCATGCACCGACGTTTCGCCACAAGATGTTCGCAGAATACAAGGGCACGAGAAAGCCTATGGCAGACGAGTTGCGTCAACAGGTGCCGATGATGAAGCAGATGCTTACCGCAATGGGGATCACAGTGATCTCCAAAGAGGGGCTGGAAGCGGATGACCTTCTGGGTACTATGGCGCGTATGGCAGAAGACCAGGGCATGGAAGTGACGATCGTATCCGGCGACAGGGATCTTCTGCAACTGGCAACAGACCATACCAAGATCAGCATTCCAAAGACCAAAAAGACAGGTACGGAGATCGAGAACTACTATGCAGCCGATGTGGCAGAGCGTTACCTGGTGACACCGACGGAGTTTATCGATGTCAAGGCTCTGATGGGAGATACGGCGGATAATATTCCGGGAGTGCCGGGGATTGGTGAAAAGACGGCGACAGCCATCATTTCCCAGTATCATTCGATCGAGGCAGCGCATGCTGTAGCAGATCAGTTACGTCCGCCGCGTGCCGCCAAGAATATCGTGGAGTTTTACGATCAGGCAGTCATGTCAAAAGAACTGGCAACCATTGAGGTACACGCGGATATCAACTATGATCTGCAAGCAGCAAGGCTTGCGGACATCTTCACCCCGGAGGCATATGCGCTCTGCAAGGATTGGGAGTTTAAGAACCTCCTGGGCAGATTTCAGATCCAGGCACCGAGAAATGTGGCAGAAGATGCCTTTTCACAGGCAGAGGATAGGCAGAGCCTGACAGCCTTTGCAGAGGAATTGGCACAGGGTGAGGCAGCGTATATTGGTCTTTATTTGGCGTGGAGACAGCGCAGCGCCAAGGAGTGGGAGAAGGCGACCCTTGCCAAGGACGGCGATGGACAGTTATCGCTCTTTGCCAGTCAGGAGACATCGACCCAGGACTGTCAGGAATATGAGATCTACGGTATGGCACTGTCCGATGGCGAAAAGAGCCTGTGGGCACCTATGGATGATATTTCCTGCATAACGCAGGTATTAGAGTCTCTGACGGCGCAGGGAAAGCATCTGGCATGCATGAATGTCAAGGAAGCCATAAAGATCTGCGCACCGCATTTGCGGGATCGTTTCTTACATTATGAGAATGTCTATGATGTGGCAGTGGCAGAGTATCTGCTGCAGCCGCTCAAGAATACCTATGCAGCAGAGGATCTGGCGAGCGAGTATCTGTCTATCAGTGTGCCGGGCTATGGGGAGACCTTTGGCAAAAGGAGCCTTGCACAGGCATTGGAAGAAATGCCGGAGGAATTTTGTTCCTATGCCTGCTATGAGGCATATATCTGTAGTTGTGTGGCTGGTATGCAGTGGGAAAGTCTGCAGGAAAAACAGATGGATGATCTGTACCGAGAGGTAGAACTGCCGCTGATCTTTACGCTGGCAGATATGGAACTGGAAGGCATTGCGATCGATGCCAAAGCCCTGGAGGAATATGGCGGACGTCTGACGGGACGTCTGGTGGAATTAGAACAAAAGATCTACGACGAAGCCGGAGAGGAGTTCAACATCAATTCGCCAAAGCAGTTGGGACTGATCCTTTTTGAAAAGATGGGGATGACGGGCGGCAAAAAGACAAAGACCGGCTATTCTACGGCGGCAGATGTCTTGGAGAATCTGGCACCGGATTATCCGATCGTGGCAGATATCTTAGAATACCGTCAGTTGGCAAAATTAAAATCGACTTATGCAGAGGGACTTTCCAATTGTATTGCGCCGGACGGACGGATCCATTCTTCCTTCCAGCAGACCGTGACGGCAACCGGCCGTATCAGCAGTACCGAGCCGAATTTACAGAATATACCGATCCGCATGGAATTGGGCAAGTTGATCCGCAAGGTCTTTCATCCAAAGGAAGGTTATGTCTTTGTGGACGCAGATTATTCCCAGATTGAACTGCGTGTTTTATCGCATATGTCCGGGGATGAAAACCTGATCCAGGCTTTCAAGCAGGGACAGGATATTCATAGGTCTACAGCATCACTGGTATTCCACACCCCTTTTGCGGATGTCACGGAATTACAAAGACGCAATGCTAAGGCAGTCAACTTTGGTATCGTGTATGGGATCAGTGCCTTTGGGCTGAGCCGTGATCTTGGCATCAGCAAGAAAGAAGCAGGCAAGTATATCGATGACTACTTTTGGGCATATCCGCGCATGAAAGAATTTCTGGATGGGCTGGTAGCTGAGGGCAAAGAGGCAGGAGCGGTCAAGACCATGTACGGACGTATCCGCCCGATCCCGGAACTGTCATCCAGCAATTTTATGCAGCGACAGTTTGGCGAACGTATTGCCATGAACTCTCCGATCCAGGGGACGGCGGCGGATATCATCAAGATCGCCATGGTGCATGTGCATGACCGTTTACAAAAAGAAGGCTTAGCGTCCAGACTGCTTTTACAGGTGCATGATGAACTTTTGATCGAGGCAAAAGAAGAGGAACTGCCGGAGGTCGAAAAGATCCTGCAGGAAGAAATGGAAGGTGCAGCCAGATTGGCAGTGCCGCTGACGATCGATATGCATACCGGCTATACATGGTATGATGCAAAATAACTTTGTTTTGCCTGTAGAAAATGATACAATGGAGTAGATTATGAAGTTTATAGGGATCACCGGAGGTGTCGGTGCCGGAAAGTCAACGGTATTGGCATATTTGAAGGAAAACTACAAATGTCACATTGCCTTAGCAGATGATCTGGCAAAGTCTTTGATGGAGCCGGGGAGCATCTGCTACGGTGCGTTGGTAGACCTGCTAAGTCCTTATCAGGTCTTTGATGGAACCGGGCGGATAGAAAAAGAGCGCATGGCGCGTCTGCTTTTTTCACAGGAAAAGGTGCGCACACAGGTCAATGCCATCGTCCATCCTGCGGTCAAGGAATGTCTTCTGGCACAGGTCAAGGAGGCGAGAGATCAGGGCAATCTGGACTATTTTTTCTTCGAGGCAGCGCTTCTTTTAGAAGATCATTATGATGAGGTCTGTGACGAATTGTGGTATATCTATGCTTCCGAAGACGAGCGGAGAATGCGCCTAAAGCGTGACCGGGGATACACAGACGAAAAGATAGATCAGATCTTTGCCAGTCAGATGCCGGAGGAAGCCTTTCGGCAGGCATGTGCACATGTGATCGACAGCAGTGGCAGTATGGAAGAAACGCAGGCACAGGTACGGCAGATCTTAGGATAGGAAAGTGATAGAGGAGAGCAGATTTATGAATGAAAAGAATCCATTGGAAGATATCGTTTTTGGACTGGATATCGGAACGCGAAATGTGGTCGGAACGGTGGGCTATCAGGCAGAGGACGGCTTTCATGTGATCGCCCAGTGCGTGAGGGAACATCAGACCAGATCTATGTTGGACGGACAGATCCATGACATCGGGCGCGTGGGAGATACCATCCGTGAGGTCAAGGAGGTCTTGGAAGAAACGATCGGGACAAGTCTGACACAGGTTTGTATCGCGGCGGCTGGTCGTGTCCTGCGTACGGTGACAACGCAGGTGACCTACGAATATCCGGAAGAGACCGTTGTTACAGGGGAAGACTTACATACCTTAGATCTGATGGGCATTGATCAGGCACAGCAGGAACTGCTTGCCGAGGGAGACAACAGATACAAGTTCTATTGTGTCGGTTACTCTGTCATGAAATATTATCTGAATGATGAATTGTTCTCCAGTCTGGAAGGACACAAGGCAAATAAGATCGACGAGATCATCATTGTGACTTTTCTGCCGGAAGATGTTGTGGATGGCTTGTATTCTGCGGTAGAGCGTGCAGGACTTCAGGTAGCAAATCTGACCCTCGAGCCTATCGCTGCTATCAATGTGGCGATCCCGGAGAATTTCAGGATGTTAAATATAGCCCTGGTGGATGTGGGTGCCGGTACTTCCGATATCTGTATCACCAGAGATGGCAGTATCATCGCCTATGGCATGATCCCATTTGCGGGAGACGAACTGACAGAAGTGATCGTGCAGGCATATTTGGTCGACTTTGCGACCGCAGAGCAGATCAAGTTGGATTCCAGCACCTTAGAGGAAGTGACTTATGAGGATATCATGGGAATCTCCCACACCGTATCTGCTGAGGAAGTATGGAAACTTACTGAGGTCGTGCGTGAGAAAATGACGACAGAAGTAGCAAACAAGATCCGCGAACTGAATGGAGATAAGTCTGTCAGTGCAGCATTTATCGTCGGTGGCGGTGGCAAGATCCACGGCTATACAGAGTCTCTTGCCAAGAAACTGGATATCGTACCGGAGCGTGTTGCCCTTCGTGGCGAGGAAGTCATGAAGAATATCATTTTTGAGCAGGAAGGCATCAAAAAGGATCCGCTGCTCGTGACACCGATCGGTATTTGTCTTAATTATTATGAACAGAAAAACAACTTTATCATGATCCATTTCAACGGAGAAATGATGAAGTTATATGACAATGGTCATCTGACGGTCGTAGATGCCGCTATGCAGGCTGGATTTACGACAGAGGAACTATTCCCGCGCCGTGGCAGGGAAATCCATTTTACAGTCAATGGAACGCCTCGCATGGTGCGTGGCGGTGAGGGCGAGTCCGCTGTGGTCAAGATGAATGATGTGACCGTTGGTATGAATACGCCTCTCGAATTTAACTGCTTTATTACCATAGAGCCGTCAACGGCAGGAGAGGAAGCAGTCTGCACGATCGAGGAACTGGACGAGTACGCCGGCAATACCATGGCATTTGAAGTCTGTGGCAAGCATGTGATGTGTCCGAAATTCATGGAGGTCAATGGCTCATTGGAGTCGGGCTCTTATGAGATCCAGGAGGGCGATGTGATCGAGACACGCAGTTTTTATACCGTAGGTCAGTTGGCAGAGTTTATGGATGTGGAGATCGACCCGGATCGAGAGATCCTGGTCAACAACCGACCGGCTACGCTGGATTCCTTGATCTATGAGAATTTCTCGATCGACTGGACGGTACTTGCATTTGGTGCAGCACTGGTACAGGCAAAGGAGACCGCAAGCCAGGCGAGCAATATCTTAGATCAGTTAAAACACGCCAGCAAATATGGTTTTTCTTCTGATGCACAGACAGATAGCGGTGCGCAGGCAGAAGGCCTTGACGAGACAGAGCAGGCAGGCGCGGGGGCATCCGGTGGGGAGAACCCGGTGGAGGAACCTGGCACAGAGGAAAAGGCACCGGAAGAAGCCGGGCTGCATGTGACGGTCAATCACGAACCGGTATATTTGAGTGGAAAGAGCAGTTATATTTTTGTAGACATCTTCAATGTGATCGATTTTGATGTGCATGCAGGTGGCGGCAGACCGATCGTAACGACGATCAATGGTGCTCCATGCGGATATTCAGACGAACTTCACGAGGGGGATGATATCTTAGTTTATTGGAAAGAGTCATAAGATGGATTTTTTTAGTGTAGCCAGTGGTAGTAGTGGCAACTGTATCTGCCTGGGAAGCGATCAGTGCCATGTGATGATAGATGCCGGGATCAGCGGCAAGCGTATTGAGGAGGGAATGAATACATATGATTACACCACAGCAGATATGGATGGGGTGCTGATCACACATGAACATAGTGATCATATACAGGGCTTGGGTGTGGTCGCGCGCAAGTATGGACTTCCGATCTATGCGACAAAGGGGACGGCAGATGCCATCCTGCAATCATCCTCGGTCGGAAAGATCGATCCGGCTTTATTCCATGTGATCGAGGCGGGCACGACCTTTTCCATCGGGGATCTGGAAATCTATCCTATGTCGATCTCGCATGATGCAGCAGATCCGGTTGCATATCTTGTCTCAGATGGCAGACACCGTGTGGGTGTTGTGACAGATCTGGGCTATTATGATGAGGAGATCGTTTCCCGTATGGAAGGATTGGATGCCCTCTTGCTTGAGGCAAATCACGATATCCATATGTTGCAGGTGGGGGCTTATCCTTATCCTTTAAAGCAGCGCATCTTAGGTGATCGGGGACATCTGTCTAATGAGACCAGCGGACAGTTATTAGGACAGATCCTTCATGATGGTATGCAGCATATCCTGCTGGGGCATCTGTCTAAGGAAAATAACTATGATGAACTGGCATATGAGACGGTGCGATTGGAAATCTCTTTAGGAGATAATCCATACCGGGGCAATGATTTCCCGATCGAGGTAGCAAAAAGAGACAGACCATCCAGCCGGATCACACTGTAAATCTGGCAAAGTTTTATTTGGCAGAAACTGAAATTGATGTTATAGTTTATGCAACTATAATCATAGATCAAAATTAAAAGGAGAATTGACATGGAGAAAAACACACAAAAAACAATTATCACAGTAGTAGGAAAAGATACCGTAGGCATCATTGCAGGGATCTGCACATACTTGGCAGAGAATGGCATCAATGTACTGGATATTTCACAGACCATCGTACAGGATTATTTCAATATGATGATGATCGTGGACTTTGCTGCATGTCAAAAACCTTTTGCGGAGTGTCAGGCAGACTTAAAGACACTGGGAGAAAAGATCGGTGTCGATGTCAAATGCCAGCGTGAAGAGATCTTTGAAAAAATGCATAGAATCTAAAGGAGAGTATCATGATTAATTTTGGTGAAGTCAACGAGACAAACAAAATGGTAGAGCAGGAAAATCTGGATGTGCGTACGATTACCATTGGTATCAGCCTTTTGGATTGTATGGATGCAGACCTGGATACCTTAAATGAAAATATTTACAAGAAGATCACGACCGTGGCAAAGGATCTGGTCAAGGTCGGCAAAGAGATCGAGAACGATTATTGCATTCCGATCGTCAACAAGCGTATTTCCGTTACACCGATCGCGCTGGTAGGATCCGCAGCCTGCAAGAGCCCGGAAGATTATGTGACGATCGCAAAGACACTGGATCGTGCGGCAAAGACCGTTGGGGTCAACTTTATCGGTGGCTATTCTGCACTGGTATCTAAGGGCATGACACCGGCAGAGGAGAATATGATCCGTTCTATCCCACAGGCGTTGGCATGTACGGATTTTGTATGTAGTTCTGTCAATGTGGGATCGACCAAGACCGGTATCAACATGGATGCTGTCCGTCTGATGGGGCAGATGGTAAAAGAAACCGCAGAATACACCAAAGACCAGGATTCCCTTGGCTGTGCCAAGTTGGTGGTATTTTGTAATGCACCGGATGACAACCCATTTATGGCAGGTGCTTTCCATGGTGTGACAGAGGCAGATGCCATCATCAATGTCGGCGTCAGTGGACCGGGCGTTGTAAAGACGGCATTGGAAGCAGTACGCGGTGAGAGTTTTGAAGTCCTTTGCGAGACGATCAAAAAGACAGCTTTTAAGGTAACGCGTGTGGGTCAGTTGGTTGCACAGGAGGCATCCAAGCGTCTGGGCATTCCGTTTGGTATCATCGACCTGTCTTTGGCACCGACACCGGCGATCGGCGACAGTGTAGCAGGGATTTTGGAAGAAATCGGTCTGGAGTATGCAGGTGCACCGGGCACAACAGCCGCGCTTGCTCTTTTAAACGATCAGGTCAAGAAGGGCGGTATCATGGCATCTTCTTATGTCGGTGGTTTAAGTGGTGCCTTTATTCCGGTCAGTGAAGATCAGGGTATGATCGATGCGGTTACCGCAGGCGCACTGACACTGGAGAAGCTGGAAGCAATGACCTGTGTCTGCTCCGTAGGACTTGACATGATCGCCATTCCGGGCGATACCAAGGCAACGACGATTTCCGGTATCATCGCCGACGAGATGGCGATCGGTATGATCAACCAGAAGACGACAGCAGTCCGTCTGATCCCGGTCATTGGCAAGGGCGTGGGCGAGACGGTAGAGTTTGGCGGACTTTTGGGATATGCACCGATCATGCCGGTAAACCAGTATGGATGTGATGCTTTTGTCAACCGCAAGGGTCGCATTCCGGCACCGGTACATAGTTTTAAGAACTAAGATCAGGATAAGTAAATGGAAATGGCAGGAAAACCTTGAAAGGCTTTCCTGCCATTTTTCTTTTTACTGTCTCGAGTTTATAATGATGATGCAAGATGGGATAGACGCTTATTTTGGATTGTGATATTCATACGAATCGTGCTATAATAATTCGCGGATAAAATGTAGTAGAAAGGATGGAAAAGATGGAAAGAATCAAGAGTTTTACCATAAATCATGATATTTTGATGCCGGGATTTTACATTTCCCGTGTCGATGGCGACATTACCACGTATGATATGCGGACCAGACGACCAAATATGGGTAATTATATGTCAGACCTGACCATGCATTCTGTGGAGCATATGTTTGCCACCTATATTCGCAATTCCGAGATCGCGGATGATGTGATCTATTTTGGACCTATGGGATGTCAGACCGGTTTTTATCTGTTGATCCGTAATGCGGACGATAAGCAGGTCTTTGAGATCACACAAAAGGTCTTGCAGGAGATCCTTGACCATGAAGGACCGGTCTTTGGTGCGTCGGCGGTAGAATGTGGCAATTACCGCAATCTTGACCTTACAGCAGCCAAGGAAGAGTGCAAGACTTATCTGGAAGTTTTGAAAAAGCAGACAAATATGGAATTTACCTATCCACAATAGGAAAACAAGAGAAATGGAGTAAAGGCAATATGAAAATTGGTATTATCGGAGCAATGCAGATCGAAGTTGACAATTTAAAAGCACATATGCAAGATGTGTCAGAGGAAGTTGTCAGCGGTGTTACTTTTACCAAGGGGACGATCGGCGGAAAAGAAGTGATCGCTGCGGTCTGTGGTGTGGGAAAGGTATTTGCTGCCATCTGTGCAGAGGCAATGATCTTGACGTATCATGTGGACTGCGTGATCAACATTGGTGTGGCAGGAACCCTGTGTGATGAATTGGGGGTTATGGATGTTGCCATTGCAAGCAGAGTTGTGCAGCATGATATGAATACATCGGCATTGGGAGATCCGGTTGGACTTTTGTCCGGTTTGAATGAAGTATATCTGCCGGCAGATGAAAAGATTTATTCTGTTATTGAAAAATGTGTGGCAGCAAAAGGCATCAATCACAAAGTCGGAACGATAGCAACCGGTGACCTTTTCTTATCCAAGGAAAGCACCAAGAACCACCTGCACGAGCGGTTTGCCGCTATTGCAGGCGAGATGGAAGGCGGAAGTATCGGCCAGGTATGTTATGTCAATCAGGTGCCATTTGCCATTTTGCGCAGTATTTCCGATGGAAAAGGTGCAGAGATGGACTATGCCACTTTTGCGGAAAAGGCGGCACAGGTTGGCATTGAAGTGATCCTGGATGTGATCGCAGAACTTGCTTAAGGTGAAAACATTGCCTTGATAGAAAACGGAGGTAGTAGCATGAGAAAATGGACATGTAGCCTTGATCTCATGTGGTTGGGATCCGGGCATGTTTTCTTTGATGCGTTTATATGGTGCCAGCGTATTGCCGGAAGGACAGGACTATACCTTCTGGGGCAAGGGCGTCAGTCAGGGACATTCGGATGCGATCCGTCGTGTCGCAGGTGTAAAAAATGGTAAACAGTACACGATCCCGGTAGAGAGTGCATTAGAGGCTGTCCGTGCAGGCAAGAACCCGGAACTTTCTGCACGTGAGAAGCACACCAGAGAATGTTTTGTCGTACCGGAAGAAGGCGCAGACCTTGCCAAGATCGAGGAAGAAATCAAGACGATGCCAAATTACTTCGCAGATTATGATACCACGGTACATTTTATCACGGAGGAAGAATTTGCCAGAGACCATGCAGGCATCCCACACGGTGGATTTGTATTCCGTACGGGTGTGACAGGGCTTGAAAAAGAGCACAAGCATGTGATCGAGTATAGCCTGAAATTGGATTCCAATCCGGAATTTACATCTTCTGTTATCCTTGCATTTGCCAGAGCCATCTATCGATTGTCAGAAGAAGGCGTGAGCGGATGTAAGACCGTATTTGATATTGCGCCGGCATATCTGAGCCCGCTTTCAGCAGAAGATTTGCGCGCGCATATGTTATAAAAAGACAACGCAAAACGCCTGACGGTTTATCCGTCAGGCGTTTTTATTAAAGGAAAAAATATTAAAAAGATGTGAAATTAGCGAAATAATTTAGAAAAGAACGCCGATAGCATCTGCATAAAATTCTCCTTCTTTGCTATCAACTGATCGCAATAATCATAGCGCTCAGTTCTTACCCACTCAGGAGTAGGAGTACGAATTCCAAGTTCTGACAAACTATCAATGTAACCTACAGTAAGCATACCAAACACCTCCATCGATCTTCCTTCAACTTTCGTTGAACCTCTTTTCTGTTTACATCTATATTGTAGCACAAGAAAGGGAGAAGACCATGGGTTGAAATCTTGAAAAAAAGCAGAAATATTGTGACGACAGCACAAAAAGATGCTATACTATAGCAAGAAGTAGGAAAATACAGGACAAAAGAGACGATCTTTGGGAGAAAATAGATGGGATTTACAGTTGAGGATATGCTGATCATTGCCAGAGACAAGTATAAAATGGAATTGGTGGCAGGACGAAACGGCTGGGCAAATTCGATTTCCTGGCTCTTGATGGTAGAGGATACGACCATTATGGAGAATTTCAAGGGAAAGGAATTGGCGGTCACCATGGGGGCAGGCTTTCGCACGGAACAAGATCTGCTTTCTCTGGTGGAGATCTTGGACCGGCATCATGCAGCAGGGCTTGTGGTAAATACGGGATACTACATAAAGGAAATACCGACAAGTGTGCGCGCTTATTGTAATGCACATGATCTGCCGCTCTTACAGGTGCCATGGGTGATCGAGATGTCGGAGATGATCAAGGATCTGACCGTGCGGATCTTTTTGCAGACGGAGACGGATGAACAGATCTCGTCTGCCTTTATCAAATCCATCGAAAGTCCGCAGCGCATAGAGGAGTATCGGGAAAAGTTATCGGCATCTTTTGATGTAGATGGGAAATTTCAGGTCGTGCTCATCACAACGGAGGGCTTGGACAGCATGGATACGCTGGATCGCAAGAGGATCGGCTATCGCTTGCAGATCTATATGGAAAATGTATCGCACAATGCGCATTTCTTTTACTATAACGGTTATTTCGCCGTGATCATGAATGAGGTCAGCGAAGCCCAGAAAGAGGATATCATTCAAGGATTTTTGATGCGGACCAGACACCGTATGCCGGACAAGACTATTTATTGTGGGGAAGGTTCCGCTGTTTTGGATGTGACAAATGTGCATATTTCTTTTGCCAGGGCGGAGTATGCCTTAAGATCAGCCATGCAAAAAAAACAGACCTTTGCCCAATTTGACAGACTGGGGGTGGAGCGGATCCTGTATTCGGTATCGGATGAGATCCTGATGCGGCAGATGGGGAGAGAAACGCTGCAGGTTTTATTGGATTATGACGATAAGCATCATGCAGACCTGGTGGAAACCCTATTTTATTATTTGAAAAATAATGGCAGTGTCAAGGCGGTTGCGGATGAGATGTTCATCCACAAAAATACCATCGTTTACCGTATGAGCAAGATCAAGGAATTGTTGCAGACCGATCTGGAGTCGGGCGAGGAGCGCATGGTATATTATCTGGCATGTCTGATCGTGCGCAGGGAATCTTGAACGATAGTCTTTGCAGTAAAGTCAGCTGATTATCGTAAAAGAAGATGAAATTTTATACGAAAAGTAGAAAATATGTACTTGCATTTTGGGCGGATGCGCTATGATAAAGAAAATGAATTGCAGAGGAGGAAAAAAGATGCATTATTTAAAAGAAGGCACTGATATTGTGCAGTTGATCAAAAAGACAAAGGAGTGTGCCGGTGAGGTATTGCTGGTAACAGGTGAGGGAGACAGACTGAACTTAAAGTCCACCTTATCCCAGTATGTATGCGTGGCAATGGTTGCAAAGCCTGAGATCCTCTTGAGGAGCAAAATCGAATGTTCCGAGGAGGACGCAAAGGTTTTGGCTGACTTTGTAGAAGCATAGGCAGAAGCGGTGTAGAAGATATCGCCCGAGGCAGAGAAAAACTGTCCGAGCGATATTTTTTTATTTACATTCTACAGGCGTGATGCTATGATAGTTTTATCTTTTTTTGATAGCGTTCTGTTTCTGGTAATATCTACCGATATCACACGAAAGTAAGAAAATAAAAAGAACATTTTGTTCCTGAGAAGCACACTTGACGATACATCAAAAATGATGTTAAACTAAAGGAGAGAGAAATGGAAATATACGATTATGCAACGGCGGGAGGAAAGAATTTGATTCTGTCCGCTATAGACGATTTGCCGGAAAGAGAAAAATTACAAATTTTAGATATGCGTCAGGAAATACGAAAGAATGGGATGGATGCATTGGAAAAGTTTGTTACAAGACAGATCAGAGGAAAAATGTGGGAGATCAAGATCACACAATACAGAATATTTTATATATTGATCGACAAAGAGCGTATTGTGTTTTTACATATGTGTAAGAAACAAAAGGGAAAAGCCGAAAAGCAGGAGTTTCATAAGGCATGGGAACGAGCCAGACGAGAAGGGTTGTTATAAGGAGGAAAGCATGATAGTAAAAAGCGATAGTAGACAGGAACAGGAAATGATCAAGGATCTGGTCTTGCAGGATGTGGAATTAAAGAAGCAACATGAATTATTCTTGGCAGAAATGGAATTTAAACAGTTATTGATCCAAACCCGCAAGGATAAAAACATGACACAACAACAGGTAAGTGAAAAATCCGGCTTATCGCAACAGGCAGTCAGCCGTTTGGAAAAGGGAAGAGGCGGAACTTTGGATACGGTTATGCGTTATCTTAATTCTTTGGGGTGTACATTGAGTGTGCAAAGGATTGTTAAGTAAAAAATATGCTCACACTAGACGAATTTATCAAAGAATTTCATATTAGGCTAAATGATCAGCAACTGGCGGCGGTGCAGTCGATTGAAGAGCCGACCCTGCTTCTGGCGGTGCCGGGATCGGGAAAGACGACGGTTCTGGTGACCCGTATCGGCTATATGGTCTATTGCAAGGAAATTGCGCCGGAATCGATTTTGGTCGTCACATACAACGTTGCTGCCAAGGGCGATATGCAAAGACGCTGCAAAAAGATGTTTGGTGAGGATTTAGCCACGCGCGTAGAATTTCGTACTATCAACGGTATTTGTGCGAAGGCGATCGCCATGTATAGCCGTATGGTGGGAAAGCAGGCATTTGAACTCCTGAGCGATGAGGGAGAAAAAGCGCGGATCCTTGCCGGAATCTATCAGCGGATCGAGCACGATTTTCCGAGTGAGAATGATCTGTCAGATCTGGCGACCCGCATCACCTACATCAAGAACCGCATGCTATCCAAGGATGAGATCGCACATTTGAATGCGGAGTGTGATTATGATCTTGCCCGGATCTATGAGGCATACCGACGGGAGATGCGCACACGCAGTCTTATGGATTTTGACGATCAGATGGTCTATGCCTACACCATGTTCCGCAGTGTGCCGGCGCTTCTGGATGCTTTTTGGGCTCGCTATTTTTATATCATGGTGGATGAAGCCCAGGATACCTCTAAGATCCAGCATGCCATCATAGGGCTTTTGGCAGGGAGGAGCAAGCATCTTTTTATGGTGGGGGATGAAGATCAGAGTATCTACGGATTTCGTGCTGCTTATCCGGAGGCACTGCTTTCCTTTGAAGATGACTATCCGGGGGCTCGTGTCCTTTTGATGGAGACCAACTACAGGTCAGATGCCGGTATTGTCGCGGCGGCGGATGCTTTTATCCGGCAAAATACCCTGCGCCATGAAAAGCATATGCGGCCATGGCACCGGGAGGCAGGCACGATCCGTACGATCGATGTAGCCCGCAGAAAGGGACAGTACGGCTATCTGCTTAAAGTGGCACGGAGCCTGATGGAAGAGGATACAGAGGGTCAAAAAACGACAGCGGTGCTTTATCGCGACAATGAAAGCGCACTGCCCTTGATCGACCTTTTGGAAAAGCAGGAGATCCCCTACCGCATCAAGAATGCAGAGATCTCATTTTTCTCCCACCGTATTGTAAATGACATCAGAAATATCATCCTTTTTGCCGCAGATACGACCAATACCGAACTTTTTTTACAGATCTACTACAAATTGCAGTTCTTTATCAAAAAGACGGATGCGGAAGCCATCTGTGCAAGGGCAAGACGAGAAGCGAGCAGTGTGTTTGATGCGGCACTTGCTTATTATGGTGAGGGGGATTGGACGGCAGGAAAGGTCAAGTCCATGCGCACCCATATGGCAAACATGATGCGTGAGCCGGCGGACAAGGCATTGTTTCGCATCCTAAATCCCATGGGGTATCTGGATTATGTCGAACGTTCCAGATTGAAAAATACCAAGACGGAGATCTTACAGATGCTGGCACAGGGAGAAAAATCGTCTTTGGCATTGGTGGAACGGTTGGATGCATTGGCAGAGATCCTGCGCAATAAGGAAGATGATAGAGAGGCAAAATTGATCTTATCCACCATTCATTCCAGCAAAGGCTTGGAATATGACACCGTCTATCTTCTGGACGTGGCGGATGGTCTTTTCCCGGAGACGGTTCTGACATCTTATCGCAATGCCGACAAAGAGGAGATCGCAGCATATGAGGAAGAACGAAGATTGTTTTATGTGGGGATCACGCGGGCAAAAGAAAATCTGATCCTCTTTCATGCAAAGACCAGATCGACTTTTTTAGAGCAGCTTCTGCCGGATCTGCGAGGGAAGGAGACGGAGGCAGAACATATAGCCAAAAGGTCAAGCCAGAAGAAAACAAATCTACAGGCAGACGGACAAAAGGCACTGGCGCGTTTTGCATCCAGCAGAGAGTCTTACTCCAAGCAGGGGATCATCCCTACCGTGTATCCGGGCGACATCGTGCTCCACAGCAAATACGGCAGGGGCGAGGTCGGAGCCATTCTGGGAAAATCGGGAAAGATCCGTGTGTCTTTTGATGGCGTCAACAAGACCTTTGCTTACCCGGGGGTCTTTTTAAACGGCAATCTGGTCGTGGAGGAGGACGAGATATAGGAAATCAAGAAGGATAGATCATCTTTTCTACCATATGGTAGAGTTGGTCTATCTTTTTTTCGTCGTGCAGACCGACAGAGTGGGTGGCGGCACGGATGGTCGCAAGCAGGACATCCTCGCTTAAGGTCTTGAAGGCATCCGGGTGGGAGAGAATGTATTCCTCCAGACCGTGAATGATGCCGGAATAGATATATGCCTCCAATTCTACATTTTCGTGATGTGGATAGGCGACCATATAACTATCGGTAATGTAGGCGGAGCATTTTTTCCAGAAGTCAATGGTATCCGTATGGATGTCAGCGATGGCGTACATTTTGCGGGCATTGGCTTTGACATATTGCAGGATCATTTGATCCATGGTCGCGTGGTGCTCCTTGGATGGCAAGGGCATGGACTCGATCGCAGGCACTTTTTCCTCCATAAATTCAGTAAAATTGGAAAAAAGTTCTGCCTGGATTTCCTCGGCTACCGCGTATTTATCTGCAAAATGATGATAAAAAGTATAGCGGCTGACTAGTGCTTCGTCCAAGATCTGCTGGACACTCATTTTTGAAAAAGAAAGGCGTTCCGACAAGTTGACAAATGCCTCAATGATCGCCTTGTGTGTGCGTTTGTACTGTAGACTTTCTTCTGCCATGGCAAATACCTCCGTTCAAATACAAGTTTCATGTATGGATAGCATACACCATGTATGGTATGAAAACAAGATGAATGATTTTGACATTTTAGGAAAAGAAAAAGATATGTTATGGTAAAAGTAAGAAAAAGACAGTATGAGGAGGTAGCACTATGGCACAGGCAATGAATCCTTATTTACCGAGTTACGAGTATGTACCGGATGGGGAACCGAGAGTTTTTGGAGACAGATTATATGTATATGGCAGTCATGATGCCTTTGACGGACCGGATTTTTGCGTCAATGACTATGTCTGCTGGTCAGCGCCGTTGACAGATCTTGCAGATTGGAAATATGAGGGCATCATTTACCGGGCAGATCAGGATCCGGTAAATAAAAAGAACAAGATGCATATGTGCGCGCCGGACTGCGTGCAAGGGGCAGACGGCAGATATTATCTGTATTATCAGTTGCATGTCTTGACCTGCACCTCAGTAGCCGTGGCGGACAGCCCGGCAGGTCCTTTTGCTTTTTATGGCTATGTGCAGCACGAAGACGGTACGCCGTGGGGCAATAAAAAGGGAGATTCCTTTGCCTTCGATCCGGGCGTTTTAGTCGATGATGACGGAGAGGTCTACTGCTATGTTGGATTTTCACCGGTGGGACTTTTCAAAAAAGTGTTCAAGATGCGCGGATGTAAGGTGGACGGTGGCGTATGCCTGCATCTGGCAAAGGATATGAAGACCGTCATCGGAGAAGAAATGCCAACCGTCCCGGGACATGATCTTGCGATCGGCACCGCATATGGCAAAGACGGAGAACATGGATTCTTTGAGGCGAGTTCTCCGCGCAAGATCGGTGGTAGGTATTATCTGATCTATTCCTCATTTTTGAGCCATGAACTCTGCTATGCCGTTTCCGATCATCCGGATCGTGATTTTTCCTACGGTGGGACGATCGTAAGCATAGGAGACGTTGGATTGGATGGTAGAAAAGAGGCAGATGCACTCAATAATCTGGGCAATACACATGGCGGTATGGTCGAGATTGACGGACAGTGGTATATTTTTTATCATCGACAGACCAACAAGCAAAAGTGTGCAAGACAGGGCTGTGCAGAAAAGGTAGAGATCCTGGCGGACGGCAGCATCCCACAGGTGGAGATCACTTCCTGCGGCTTGAATGATGGACCTCTTGAGGCAAAGGGCACTTACGAGGCAAGGATCGCCTGCAATCTGCGGGCAAAAGAGGGCGTGCTCTCCTATACGGCGACCAGAGAAAAAGACAAAAAGACCCTGTATCCTTACTTTACCCAGACCGGTGCGGATCGGGAATGTGACGGTGACCAGTACATTGCAAATATGAAAGATGGCGTCATGGCAGGGTTTAAGTATTTTGCCTTTGCCGGGGATGAACAGAAGATCAGGGTTACGGTAGGGGGCAATGCCGACGGCAGCCTTCATGTAAAGTCCCATCCGGATGGCAAAGATCTGGCAGAGATCCCGGTAAAAACAGAAGGAAGTAAGACATCGGCTACCGCAGATCTGTCATGCCAGGCAGGCACGCACGCCTTATACTTTATTTATGAGGGAAGCGGAAGTCTTGATTTTATCGATTTTTCAATCGAGTAGTGTAGAGAAATTCTTGAAAAATGTGAAAATAGTGGTATCATAGTTATAGATGACTAATTCGGTATGAAATGGATTAGGTGCAGCAGGAATATGTGAGATCATAGGCGATCTTTGTGTGTTCCTGCTGTTTTCGTACAGTTTTTTGTAAATGGTCACAAAGATGTCAGTGATATGCATGACATTTATACATAGGATAAGATGAGGAAGGAAATAAACGGTATCATGGAAAGGTTTGAACCGGAAATCGAGGCATGCATCGCAGAGATAAAAGAGAAGTTCCCTATGATCTTTACCCCTTTGTATCGGCAGTTCCGCAGATATTGCGAAAAGTTGTTTGAATATGCAACACGAGAGCAGTCGGATTATCTCTTCGCCCTTGCGTATTTTTATATGATGGAGTATTATGCCTCGGATAATGACTGTGTCAATGCGATCAGTTGTGGTCATGAGGGCATCAAATACCAGATGACGGTCGAGGAGTATGACTTGCTTGCCCGTACTTACAATACACTTGGTGTATGTAATTACGTCATGGGTAACTTTACCAAAGCGGTAGATTACTATTTGTCCAGTATTGATTACAGCAAGGAATACCATCTTGCCTATATTCATGGCATGGCGGCAGCCAATCTGGCAGATATTTTCTGCTACAACAGTTGCTATGAAAGAGCCTTGTTCTATTATGCAGAGGCGGAGGAGTATATTCTGAAGGGAGCGGACACAGCACCTAAGGAAAAGACCTTTAACAACATGAACTGCATGCTTTGCAATAAGGGCTATTGCCTTTTGCATATCGGCAAGATCGATGAGGCGACAGAGTGTGGCGAGCGTATCTTAGATAATATTTACAAGAACTCGGATATCCCTTATGTGCAGTTTTGCATCCATACCTTTTTAGCGACTCTGTATTTGGCCCGCGATGAGAGGAGCAAGGCGGAGTTTCATCTGGGCACGGCACAAAAGAACTTCCACCAGAGTGACAATTACATGGATTATCTGGCTGATATCCGTGCCTATATTCAGGTATATATGGATCTGGAACAGTACGATGAAGTGACAAGGATACTCAATTACTTCCTCGAAAAGTGTGAACAGGATAACGCGTCTTTCTTTATCTACAGTATGTTCATGGAAATGCGTATCCGCTGTGCTTCTATTTTAAAAGATGAGGTGGGATACCTAGAATATACTAAGCGTTTTCTGGAAAGTTACCGGGAACGTGGCATTTACAATCTGGAAGCCGTCATGCAGGCAGAGAGTGCGCACAACGAGCACAAGCGCATCATGCGTATGCAAAAGGAGATGACGGAGCAGAATGAAAAACTCATGATCAAGTCTAACCACGATTCCTTGACCGGGCTGCCAAACCGTGCTTACTGGCATAGTTATGCAGAAGATGCCTTGGCAAAGGCGATCCGCAATGGTACGACGTTTGGTGTTGAGATCTTAGATATTGATTTCTTCAAATCGGTCAATGATACTTATGGACATATCGAAGGCGATCACTATCTGGTGCATGTGGCGGATACCCTTAGCAATCTGGTGCAAGAAAACGATGATGTCTTTGCCGCACGTTACGGTGGGGATGAATTTGTCCTTGTTTATACCGGCAAGACAGACGAGGAGATCTGTCAGATGATGGCACATCTCAAAAGCAATATGGAGCGTATTTCATTGCCGGGCACAAGTCCGGTGGGCGTAGATTATATCACTTTATCGCAGGGCTGTTGTCACTGCATACCGGAGGCAAAGAACCGTTTGTGGGATTATCTGGCAACGGCAGACAAGTTGTTGTACCAGGTCAAAAAAGACGGCAAGAACAATTATAAAGTAGGAAGTCGGATGGCAGAGTAGTTTCTGACCAAAAAGAAGGCGGTCCCTTATTTGGGATCGCCTTTTGTTAATGTATTATGTAGTAATTTGAACCAGTTGGTTGCACCCATAGCAATGGTACTTGCCGGTTTTTGGATATGGAGTGCATGCCTGCCGGCAGGTTTCCAGGTTGGCAGAGCATCTGTATTTGGATCGCCTGTCCTGGCAAAGGCGGCGATATAGGAGATCATCGCCTCCGATACTTTGGCATCTTCATCGTCATAAGGTCGGTGGGATGCGCTAAGGGTTCCAAAAACATAACGTAGGTCACTGGAATGGAAAGCACCATTATGGTCATTGCCGGGAGCATCAATATCAAAGTAGTAAAGATAAGCATGATTTGCCTTGGCATATTTGTGGGAGATATGTCCCATGATGATGGCATACATATCATTATTGGTATAGCCCAGCATATAGTCGATCGGCAGAGGATGATCGATCAGAGTATCCACAGGTGCACTGATCAGATGACCGTCTACGACCGGCATGGTGTTGTAGGTGTTGTCCTTGCGGCGTGATTTTAATTCTTCGATCGCGGTAAAGATGGTCTTGGTATCTAAGACCTTTAACTCATCTAAGGTCGAAACGCCGGCGGTTTTCATCAGGTCTTCCCAGTATTCATGGGTGTTTTCGGATGCGCGCGGCAGGGCAAATTTCGGGAACATACCGCCACCGGATAACATGATGGCACGCTGGTAAAGCCCCTGACATTTTGGACTGAGGCTCAGGTATTGGATGGAAATGGCACCGGCGCTCTGTCCCATGACAGTGATGTTATTGGCCTCCCCCTTGTAATCGGCGATGTTTGCTTTGATCCACCGGAGAGCCGTGAACTGGTCGTCAAGTCCGAAGTTGCCGTCACGTCCATATTTTTCCCGGATATCCGGGTGGGTCAGATAACCGAAGATGCTGACACGGTAATGGATGGATACAAAAACAATACCGCGCTTGGCATAGGCGGCACCATCAATGGCACTGTCATAATTGGCACCGGAGTCAAAACCTCCTCCGTGGATAAAGACCAGTACCGGGAAAGGTCCCTGTCCTTCCGGGGAAAAGATATTGAGGTTCAGGCAGTCCTCATCATAGTGGAAGGTCTGCCCCTGACGGAACTCGTTGTGATAGAAGAGCCGCTCCGGGATTTCTAAATGTTCATAAAAAGTGCGGTTCTGCGGACATACGTTGCCGTAGTGGGTGGCATCGTAAATGTCATCCCAATGATCTACCGGCGTAGCATAGGAAAAACGCTCGGCATTTGCGTAGCGGATCCCAAGATATTTATCGAAGCCGTCGCAGTGGATGCCACGGATCTGACCGCATCTGGTCTGGTTGGTAATAAAGTTATCCATAATCGTCTCCTTAGTTATACTCCTACATTATTTCTTTCTGTCATTCTAGCACGAAAATCGTGGGAGTGCACAAGATTTTTTAAACCAATTAAAAAATTGTTAAAAAAATGCACAAAGTAACTTGCCATATGAAAACAAACGTAGTAAAATGTAATAAATTAAATGAGTTAAATAATACAACTCGCGACATTACATTATTACAAAAAAGGAGAGTTATAATGGGGGAACAAAAAACACACGGTCTGACGACCAAGGAGAAAATGGCATATGCCTGCGGTGATTTTGGCGGGGTTTTGACATTTTCACTGATTTCATCTTTTTTAACAATGTTTTACACGGATTGCTTACATATTCCGTTGGCACAGATCACCATCCTGATGCTTGTTGCAAGAATCTGGGATGCGATCAATGATCCGCTCTGGGGTGGCTTTATTGATTCCAGAAAGCCGACCAAGTGGGGGCGCTTTCGTCCGTATGTTATGTGGGCATCCATTCCACTGGCAGTAGCAGCGGTACTTATGTTTGTCAAGATTCCTGGACTGACGACCAACCAGTATCTGATCTACGCATATGTGACCTACATCTTATATGGCATGATGTACACAGGTGTCAACATCCCTTACGGATCTTTGGCATCCGTTATGACAGATGATCCGATGGAACGATCTTCTCTTTCTGTATGGCGTTCCGTGGGTGCCGGTTTTGGTAATATCCCATCCATGATCTTACTGCCGCTTTTGGTATATTCTACTGTGATCGGTGCAGACGGCACCGAGACCAAGGTCTTAGATCCGACCAAGTTAGGATTTGCTGTACTTTGTATCGCGGTGGTATCTATCGGTGTTTACAGCCTGCATTTTAGAAATGTAAAGGAACGTATCACGGTGCCACCAAAGCAGAAGCAGGAAGGCATGCATGTATTCCGTACGGTTGGGGATCTGTTGAAGAACCCACCATTCATTTTCCTTTGTCTGGTATCCATGCTTTTGATCGCTTTCCAGATGTACACACAGACGACTTACAACTATTTATTCCTGAACTTCTATGAGAAGCCGGGACTTTACAGTTTTGTGACCGTTTGTACCTATGTACCGATGGCATTGTTCTTACCGATCATTGGCAAACTGGTACGCAAGTTTGGTAAAAAGGAGATCTGTGCATTTGGTCTTGCTTTTGCCGCTATTGTAAACTTTATCATGTATTTCCTGAAGTTCACATCGATGGTCAACAATCCATACATCTTTATGGCGCTTTTATTCTTCTCAGGCGCAGGACAGACATTCCTGACTTTGGAAGTCTGGGCACTGGTTATGGATGTTATCGATTACCATGAACTTCTTTCCGGCAGACGTGAAGAAGGTACATCTTATGCATTGTATTCTTTCACCAGAAAGTTAGGTCAGACCTTAGCAGGTGTTGGTGTTCCGATCTTACTTGCAGTGATCGGTTACAATGTAGATGCAAGCAAGCAGTCAGCAGAGGTTGTTGCAAAATTATATGACATGGCAACGCTGGTTCCGGCGATCGTGCTTTTGGTTATGTTCTTATTACTGGCATTTGGCTACAAACTTTCTAAGGAAAAACTGGTCGATGTCTACGCAGAACTTGCAAAGCGCAGAGAGCAGGAAAATCAATAAATCTTTTTTTGAGGGGCAGTCCCGGGTGAGGTATCTCACCCGGGACTTTTGTGTATAGAATGGAAAGTGAGAGAGGGGTATAGGAGACAGGGGACGGGCAGGCTGGTACTTAAGACGAGAAACTTTGGAGTAGGTTAGGAGTGTCTCTTACGCAAAACATTTGCTTAGATAAACTGTCTTTGCACAGCTTCGACAGTCGGTCGGATGTGTCCGGCTGAAACAGATATTCAGGGCTCCACGCATAAGTGCCTCTAAGAACTTGCACTAAGAGTAAAATAGCAGGGGCAACCGGCGCAAACGAACATCCTTGTGCGGTTGCGCCTTTCGGGTACATCCATGTACCCTCATTGCCAAGTGTCGCACAAGTTCTAAGAGGCACTAATACGTTTTGCATTCATATCTGTTATCAGACGAACATCATCCAAACCGGCTGTTTAACTTTGGAAAGACAGTTTTAATAAAAGTAAGCAAATGTTTTGCGTCTGGAGACACCCTGTTCTACGACAGTTTCTCGTCTTAAGTACCAGCCTGCCCGTCCCTCGTCTCCTACAACCATCCTTCGCTGTCCTTATCTTCCATGTCCGTGACTTGACAGCCCTACCTCCTTTGGTTATACTAGCACAAGTAATACACAAAATACTGAAAGTGAGGTATAAATACCATGGTTAAGATAATTACAGATTCCGGTTCAGATATTTTACAGGCAGAATGTGACAGGGTGCGTGTTCTTCCATTGCATGTATCTTTTGGTGAAGAACATTATCGTGATGGCGTTGATCTTTTGCACGAGATCTTTTATGAGAAACTGATCGAGACCGATGTCTTGCCAAAGACCAGCCAGATCAGTCCTTATGAATTTATGGAAGCCTATCGACAGGAATTGGATGCTGATGCATCCGCAAGAGTAGACGGAACGCAAGACGTACAGATCCTTGTTATCACCCTTTCGTCCAAGTTATCCGGTACTTACCAGAGTGCCTGCATCGCAGCAGAAGAATTTGAGGGTCAGGTGCATGTCATAGATAGTGAAAATGTCACGGTGGGACAAAAATGTCTTGTCATGCGGGCGGTAGAATTGGTCGAGGCTGATTATGGGATTGAGGAGATTGTAGAGATCCTAGAGGAAGAAAAGAAGCAGATCCAACTGATCGCTCTGTTAGATACACTGGAATATCTGAAAAAGGGCGGGAGAATCTCGGCAGCATCCGCTGCACTGGGCAATGCACTATCGATCAAGCCGGTTGTGGGAGTAGATGCAGGAGAGATCCTGGTGCTTGGAAAAGCGCACGGATCAAAGAACGGCAAGAACCTACTGATGCAGCGGACAAAGCAGGCAGGTGGCATTGATTTTACACGTCCTTTTTATTTGGGCTATACCGGACTTTCGGATAAATTGATCTGCAAGTATATCGAGGATAGTCATATGCTTTGGGAAAGAGCACACACCAAAGAGGAATTGCCGATCGTTTCCGTTGGGGCGGCGATCGGTACGCATGTAGGTCCGGGAGCAATTGCGCTGGCATTTTTCGCGCCGCAATAAAAAAAGAATGTGCTGCAACACATTCTTTTTTATACATATGTTTTTTATGCCTCGGTATGTGCTTCCATATTCTTTGGCAAAACAAGATTTAAAATGATGGAAACAATAAATACAACGGCAACGCAGTTTTCTGCAAATACGGTCTGGATGATCTGCGGGAAGATAGCAAAGATCTCCGGTACTTGTGTAAAGCCGATGCCGACGCTGAGTGAAAGTGCAGCGATCGTGATATTCCGCTGTGTAAAACCGGCTTTGCCCATCATTTGCAGACCACTGATGACAATGTTACCAAACATCATCAGGGTACAACCGCCAAGTACGGCGTCCGGCAGTGTGGCAAGTACAGAGCCGAAGATCGGGAAGATGCCGGCAAGGATCATGATCACGGCACCGGTCGCGATGGCGAAGCGGTTGACAACTTTTGTCATGGCAACCAGACCGACATTCTGACTAAAGGATGTGATTGGCATACAACCGAAAAGACCGGAGAGTGCACTGATGAAACCGTCACAGGCGATGGAGCCGGAGGTCTCTTTCAAAGTGGCTTCGCGGTTCAGACCGGAAGCGGCAAGTGCAGAGGTGTCGCCGATCGTCTCGGTAGCGGATACCAGAAAGATCAGAGTCGTTGAAATAATGGCATTGATATTAAATTCCGGCTTGAATGGCATGAGTGAAGGGAATGCAATGATCGCTGTGTTCTGTAGAGAAGAAAAGTCAACAGCGCCCATAGCGATGGCAACCAGATAACCAACCACAAGTCCGAACAAAACAGACAACTGTTTGAAATAGGATTTTGCAAAAATATTAAATAGGATACAACATAAAAGGGTAATGCTTCCTAAGATCCAGTTGGTCGCAGAACCGAAAGTCTCACTGCCGCTGCCACCACCGAAAGAAGATGCTCCGACAGAGAGCAGGGAAAATCCGATGGCGGTCACTACGGTCGAAGATACGATCGGTGTGATCAGGCGGATCCAATATTTTGCCAAAAGTCCGAGAATACCTTCGATGATACCGCCGACAATGACGGCTCCGACAATGGCGTTGTAGCCATAGGCGACTCCAAGGTAGGTAAAGACGGAGACAAAGGTAAAACTGATCCCCATAACGATCGGAAGACCGGATCCAACTTTGTGGAAGAGTGGGAACAACTGGATCAACGTGCCAATACCGGCGATCAGCATAGCCGACTGGATGAGCAAGGCTGTATCCTGGGAAGAAAGTCCACTGGCTCCGGCAACGATAAAGATCGGTGCGATGTTGGATACAAACATGGCAAGAATGTGTTGCAGACCAAATGGTACTGCCTGTTTCACGGAAATCTTGCCGTCAAGATGGTATAAATTTTCGATAGATGGTGTTTCTTTTGTAGATGTCATTTCTTATTATATATGGAAGGATTCCATACAAGTCCTTTCTTTTTGTATATTGTGTCTGTTTGTCCTACTGCTGACGGAAAACGATCTCTCCGCTTGCGGCATCCATGCTCTCTACGATGGCGAGAGATTCCAGATGGAAACCGAGATTGCGGATGATGCGACCACCGTTTTGGAACCCTTTTTCAACAGCAATGCCGATGCCTTCTACGGTTCCGCCGGCTTCATTGACAATGGAGATCAGTCCTTGCAGGGCACAGCCGTTTGCCAAAAAGTCATCGATGATCAGCACATGGTCATCCGGTCCTAAAAATTTGCGGGAGACAATGACGTTGTTCTTGCATTTGTGTGTAAAAGATTCTACCTCAGCCTTATACACATCGCCGTCGATATTGATGCTCTTGGATTTTTTTGCAAATACGACAGGCACATTAAAATGTCTTGCAACAATACATGCGATACCGATGCCGGATGCCTCAATGGTCACGATCTTATTGATATTTGCGTCAGCAAAGCGCTTCTTGAACTCCGCACCCATTTCATCAAAGAGGGCAATGTCCATCTGGTGATTTAAAAAACTGTCAACCTTTAAGACATTGCCTTCTTTTACAATTCCATCTTTTACGATTCGTTCTTCTAAAAAGTTCATGATATCTTTTGTTCCTCCTGTTATGAACATTTTACAATTTTTTTGCTAAAAACAGACTATCAAAAAAGAGAGGAAAAAACAATCATTTTACAAAAATGCTTTCAACTGGTTGCGCAGTTCTTCTTCGGAAGAAATGATCTTGTCGGCCACCTGATGCATGGCGGAGAGTCCCATCTGTATGCCTTTGTCACATTCATGTAAGAGTTCGATGCTATCCTGTGAAATATTTTGCTGATCCATTTGATTATCCTCCTAAAAAATCTATGATTTGTGTTATACTAAGACTACATATGGTTAATTTGTTACCGATTATGGAAAAATATACATGGCTTTTCGCACAAACGGGATCGGATGCGTGAAAAGACCGGAATTGAAAGGAAATACTATGCATTATACAACCGTGCTTTTTGATCTGGACGGCACGCTGACGGAATCGGCACCGGGGATTGTCAATTCGGCGGCGCATGCCTTGGAAAAATTTGGAATACAGGTAGAAGATAAAAATGATCTTTTATGTTTCGTGGGACCACCACTGATCGAGTCTTTCCAGAAATATTATGGCTTAGATGAGGTACAGGCAGTCCAGGCGGTTTCTTATTATAGAGAGTATTACAGCACCAAGGGCTTGTTTGAAAACAAACTGATCGACGGCATACCGGAACTTTTGCTTTCTTTAAAAAGCGCAGGCAAGCAGTTACTGGTTGCGACCAGCAAGCCGGAGTTCTTTAGTGAGCAGATCATATCCCGTTATGGGATACGTCCATATTTTACCTATGTTGCGGGGGCGACGATGGATGAGACCAGAACGGAAAAGAGTCAGGTGATCGCTTATGCGTTGGAGCAGATTCCGGGTGTGGCAAAGGAAAATGTCGTTATGGTCGGGGACAGACATCACGATGTTGACGGTGCGATCGCCAATGGACTGGACAGCATTGGGGTGACCTTTGGCTATGGCGACCGGACAGAACTGGCAGAGGCAGGTGCGACGTATATCGTAGATTCCGTCGCAGAACTGCAGAATCTGCTCTTGCAAAATTCGTAGGAGTTGAGTATATTGGTATAGATGGAAACGGAATTTTAATATATGGTTTCCTACTGATAGTCATGAAGTGATCTAATTTGTGCAGTGTATTGGAAAATCACCTCTTTTGTAGGGCTTTCGAGACCGAAAGCAACTTGGCGAGAAGCACGGTAGTGGTTCGAGTCTAGCGCGAGGTCGTTCTGTGAGATTAGTGAAACGGAGCCAAAGGCGAAGGTTGAACTTAGCGAACAGAACATCTTTGCGCAGAGAGCGGAAGCGTCCCTACTAAGAGGCGATTACCCAATACACGTCAAAATACATTGTTATCTAAGCAATCAAAAAGGAGGAGGAATAAATATGTTACAAGAAAGTATTAAGAAGTTGGTACAATACGGCATCAACACAGGATTGACCCCGGAGTGTGAACGCATTTATGTGACCAACCTGTTGTTGGATGTCATGAAGGAGGACGAGTACACAGATCCGGATTGTGATCTTTCTGACATTGTACTGGAAGATGTTTTAAAAGATCTTTTGGATGCGGCAGTGGAAAAGGGGCTGATCGAGGATAGCGTAGTCTATCGCGATCTTTTTGACACGCGTCTGATGAATTGTCTGATGCCTCGTCCGGCGACTGTGCAGGCAAAATTTGCCGAAGAATACAAAAAGTCACCGCAGGCAGCCACAGACTATTTCTTTAAACTCAGTCAGGACAGTGATTATATCCGTCGTTACCGTGTCAAGAAAGACAAGAAGTGGACCGTGGATACCAAGTACGGCACCCTGGATATCACCATCAATCTTTCCAAGCCGGAAAAGGATCCAAAGGCGATCGCGGCAGCCAAGAATGCCAAGCAGTCTGCCTATCCAAAGTGCCTGCTTTGCATTGAAAATGAGGGCTATGCAGGACGCGCCAACCATCCTGCCAGAGAGAATCACCGCATCATTCCGTTGACCATGAACGGTAGCAGATGGGGATTCCAGTATTCTCCATATGTGTATTACAATGAGCACTGCATCGTCTTTAACGGTCAGCATACACCGATGAAGATCGAACGTGCGACTTTTGTGAAATTGTTTGATTTTGTAAAGACATTTCCACATTACTTCTTAGGTTCCAATGCAGATCTTCCGATCGTGGGTGGTTCCATTCTCAGTCATGACCATTTCCAGGGCGGTCATTATACTTTTGCTATGGAAAAGGCACCGATCATGGAAGAATTTATGGTAAAAGGATTTGAAGATGTCAAGGCAGGCATTGTAAAATGGCCACTTTCCGTGATCCGGCTTTCCTGCAAGGATGAAAAGCGTATCATTGATCTGGCAGATCATATCCTGGGATGCTGGAGAACTTATACCGACGAGGATGCTTTCATTTTTGCCGAGACAGATGGCGAGTTACATAATACGATCACACCGATCGCCAGAAAACGCGGCGATATGTTTGAACTGGATCTGGCTCTGCGCAATAACATTACGACAGAAGAACATCCGCTTGGTCTATATCATCCACACGCAAAGTTGCATCATATCAAAAAGGAAAATATCGGACTGATCGAAGTCATGGGACTTGCTGTGCTTCCTTCCCGTCTGAAAGGGGAGATGGAAGCCTTGGCGGATGCCATTGTAAAGGGTAAGGATATCCGTGCAGATGAGACTTTGGAAAAACATGCAGACTGGGTAGATGAATTTAGTGCTGCATATGAGAAACAGGGCATCCATATTGATGCGTCCAATGTCGAGGGCATTTTAGAGCAGGAAGTTGGCAAGGTGTTCTGCCAGGTTCTGGAAGATGCCGGTGTCTTTAAATGCGATGAGGCAGGGCTGGAAGAATTCCGCAGATTTATTGCTGTTCTCTAGGATAGAGTGCGTGAGGGACGTTCCTTTTGCCACATGGAGTGTCCCTATTGGCATGCACTTTGAAAAATGAAAAATAAAGATTTGTGCCAAAGGGGACACTCCATGTGGCAAAAGGAACGTCCCTCACGCACAAAAATAGACCTGGCAATCTGCCGGGTCTTCTTAGGTTTATCAGATGAACGGCTCGCGCCGATTGTTTTCTAAAGTGGGTGCTTTTGGTAAATTACATATTACCAAAAGCATACTTGAAGAATGATACTGCTTCTTCGCCGTTCTTTGTCTGTGCCTCTACATACTTATTGTAATTGTAAACTACATATCCAAGACTATTTGAGAATTCCATAATTCATATCTCCTTTCAAATCATGCTTTTTTAAAAATTTAATCAAATCATACTGTGGTGTCTGCTTTTAGAACTGACCTAAAGCAAATTTTAAGAGTGAAACCGGCTTCTGACCATTTGCGCTTTTCTCGTTAGCGTATTTGTTGTACTGGCTGAACAGTTCACCGAATGCATCAAATTCGTTATACATATCTTTTTCTCCTTTCGTTTTTTGTTTTCAAAGGTGCTTTCCTTTGATGACCTTACTATAGCACTGCATATAGGGAATGTCAACAAAAACTTTATATTAAATTTGTGCAATACGCATAAAAACAGGGCGATTTACAAGCAAAATAACAAGTGAGGAGAAAATGACTATAGTAAAAATGCACAATATAGATATATATAAATTGTGCATAAATACAATAATGAATACTATGATCCGAAAGACTGTGAAAAAGAAAACGAGGAATTCGTACATTTTGCATAAAAATTTAGTCTTTGAAATAATTGCCAAAAAAGGGGGGCTAAATTTGTCATATATGCTATGTTGCGATGGAGAAAGACCGGTGTTACAATATAGGAAACGAAGAAACTGATTTGAGTTTTCTGGTTTCCTAAAGAGGAAGAGGGAGGACATGGGATGGAGAAACGTATTATAGAAGGCGCTTTACATATTGTAGAGAAGCAGGGCGTCAAATTTACCATGGACGAACTGGCTTCGGAACTCGGCATGAGCAAGAAAACGATCTATACCGTTTTCCGTGATAAGAACGAACTTTTGATAGCCATGGTCGATTACGTCTTTGATTATATTAAGGAAAGCGAAGCCTTAGTCATGGAGGATAAACACTTGTCCTTATTACAGAAGATCCGCAAGATCCTAGGTGTGATGCCGGAAAATTATACGGATTTTGATTTTACACAGTTTTATGTCCTACGGGACAAACACCCGGAGGTCTATGAACGTGTCAGACAGCGTTTGGAGAGTGGATGGGAGATGACCAACCGCTTATTGGAACAGGGCGTAGAGGAAGGATTGATTCGTCCGCTCGATTTCCGTGTTTTCCAGTTGGTATTTGAGTCTGCGGTAGAGCGCTTCATTATGGGAGATGAACTCGAGCGTGAGGAGATCGACTATATGCAGGCATTAGAAGAACTTGTGACCATCATGGTCGATGGTATTGTGGTACACAGATAGAGAGGATGGTAAATATGAAAGATCGCATCTATTTGATGAGAGATTGGTTCTTTACAGAAAAATTTACAGAGGACATGATTGCCGACACCATGGATGTTTCCCTGGCACAGACGGTCAGCCTGCCACATACCTGTAAGGAAACACCCTTTCATTATTTTGATGAACATACCTATCAGATGGTTTCCTGCTACCAAAAGATCCTGTACGCACCGGAGGGCTGGCAGGGCAAACGCCTGCTTTTGACATTCGAGGCGGTAGGACATGAGGCTGTCGTTTATGTCAATGGCAAAAAGATGGCAGACCACCACTGTGGATATACTGCTTTTACGGTGGATATTTCAGAAGCCTTGGCCTACGGCGCAGACAATCTTTTGACTGTTCGCGTAGACTCCAACGAGACACTGGAGCAACCGCCGTTTGGCTTTGTGATTGACTACATGACCTATGGCGGCATTTACCGTGATGTTTATCTGGAAGTAAAGAATCCTATTTATATAGAAGATATTTTCTTAAAACCAAAGTTTGCGGAAGCCGTGTCGACCAAGGGTATGAGCGCCGAGGCGATCGCAGATATGCATGTATCCGGGATCTTAACATCGGAAGTCACCTACTCGGCTAATGCAAAAGAAGCGATCAGCGCAGGACAACTGGGAATCCGTCAGATCATGGATGGTCAGGTTGTTTTGGAAGCCCCGATCGCGACAGCATCCTTTAGTGCGCCGGTTGCGGATGTCATGCTTTGGGATATCGAAAGTCCAAAGGTGTATGAAGTCACCACCCAGTTATTGTATCAGGGACAGGTCGTGGACGAAAGGAAAGATACGATCGGATTTCGGGAAGCCCTATTTAAAAAAGACGGCTTTTACTTAAATGGCAGAAAGGTCAAGATCCGGGGGCTGAACCGTCACCAGTCCTACGCTTATGTCGGTTATGCTATGCCGGAATCCATGCAGCGGTTGGATGCCAAGATCTTAAAAGAAGAACTTGCGGTCAATGCCGTTCGTACTTCACATTATCCGCAGTCGCATTACTTTATGGATGCCTGCGACAGACTGGGGCTTTTAGTCTTTACAGAGATGCCGGGATGGCAGCATATCGGCGGTCAGGTTTGGCAGGATCAGGCAGTAGAGAATGTCCGAGACATGATCGTGCAGTATCGCAATCATCCGTCCATTATCCTTTGGGGCGTGCGTATCAATGAGTCACAGGATAATGATGCTTTTTATGAAAGAACCAATGCCACGGCACACGCGCTGGATGATACCAGACAGACCGGCGGTGTTCGTGCCATGAAAAAGAGTCATCTTCTGGAAGATGTTTACACCTACAACGATTTTGTCCACAGTGGTGCTAATACCGGCTGCGAACCAAAGGAAAAGGTTACTTCTGATATGGAAAAGCCATATCTGATCACAGAGTACAACGGACATATGTATCCGACCAAGATGTTTGATTGGGAAGAACACAGACGCGAGCATATGATCCGTCATGCTAATGTCTTAGAGGCTGTCGCAGGGCAGGAAGATATTGCAGGTTCTTTTGGCTGGTGCATGTTTGATTACAACACCCACAAGGACTTTGGCAGTGGAGACCGCATTTGTTATCACGGCGTTTTGGATATGTTCCGAAATCCAAAGCCTGCAGCGGCGGTATATGCCAGCCAGGGAGAGGAGAATCCGGTGCTGGAATTGTCATCGACCATGGATATCGGCGAGCATCCGGCTTGTAATCGTGGTGATACCTATCTGATCTCCAATGCAGACAGTGTGCGGATGTATAAGAACAATATCCTGATCAAGGAATACAGTCAGACGGATTCCAAGTATCAGAATTTAAAACATGGACCGATCCTGATCGATGATTATGTAGGGGATGCCATTGCAAAAGAAGAAGGCTATTCCAAGCGGCAGGCAAAGATCGTCAAGGATTGTATGAACCATGTGGCAATGCATGGCATGCAGATCACACCAAAACTGGTCTGGAATGCATTCCAGTTGCTCTGCATCTACCGTATGAATCCAAACGATGCGGTAGGTCTTTACAATAAATATGTAGGCGATTGGGGCGGTGAGTCCAAGCAGTATCGCTTTGATGCGATCAAGGATGGCAAGGTCGTCCGTTCCCTGATCAAGACACCGCTGAAAAAAGCATCTTTGGCAGTGAGCCTGTCGGCAACGATACTTACGGAAGATATTACCTATGATGTCATAGAGGCGCGTGTGCGAGCCGTCGATGAATATGGCAATCAACTTTATTATATGCAGGAATCACTTTCTGTTACGACAAGCGGTCCGGTTGAACTGATCGGTCCGAATGCAGTACCACTTCGCGGAGGAGCCACAGGGCTTTATATAAAATCCATGGAGGAGCCGGGAGAAGCATCTGTCACGATAGGGTGTGCAGGCTTGGATCCGGTCACGATCAAATTAGAAGTGAAAAGCACAAGGGAGGATAATTAATATGGAAGAAAAATCAAAAGTAATCTTTGGAAATGTCATGAGCGACAAGGTTTACAAGAGCGCAGTCAAGTCCAAGAAAAAGTTTATCAAGAAGTTTGGAGATGACTCCAATGTAGATTATCCGATCTACATTCAAAAGAATGAACATATCGGAGATTCTTTAGGGGTCTATGACATCCTTTTAAAAGAGGGAGACAGCCCGGAAGAATTTGACCATGAAAAGGGTATCATTGTTGGAAATATCCGTATGGGATTTGGACATTATCGTATTTCTATGGCTATGGCATCCGCTGCAAAAGCCATGGGCTATACCCCATACTGGATGGATTTGAACGGTTATCCGCAGACCACCTGTACCAAGGTTATCAGTGCGCAGAATGATCTCTATTCTTTGGGATCACGTTTATCAAAGAATGCTTTGTTTAACAAACTGGTCTGGGAGCCGACCAACTATGAGACCTTCCGTCAGTTGAAGTACAATGCATCCGATCAGAAGAACGCAGAACTGATGGCACCGGTCTACCGCAATGTACCAAAGGACATCCCGGTGATCGGCACACATGTATGGCCGGCACAGGCAGCCATACATGCAGGCATGAAAAATGTAGTCAATGCCATTCCGGACAACTGGCCAATGGCACTGCATTTTGCAGAGGGAAGCGTACATACCATCCAGTGTAAAAATGCTTACATGGGCTACCGCATTTGCAATGGCATGAACGGCGACGAGATCTGCAAGGAAATGCCAAACGAAGATCTGGTCTATACCGGACATTATATCGATCATGAACTGGTTTCCAACATTGAAGCAGACTGCGATGCCAGAATGGCAAGAAAGAAAAATGGTCAGCCAATGCGTTTTCTTCTTACCATCGGTGGTGCAGGCGCACAGAAAGAGATCTTTGCAGCCATCATCAAGTATCTGCTTCCTATGATCAAAGAAAACAAGGCAGCGCTTTATGTCAATGTCGGAGATTACAAGAATGTCTGGGATGATCTTTCCAAGGAGATTCCGGAAATGGCAGGCGTAGCAAGTGAGCACTTTAATGAGTTCGAGGCAACGACAAAGTTTGCTGAGGAAGCACTGACCGGTGAGGTAACAGGCATCCATGCTTTCTATCATGAAAACATTTTTGAGGCTGTATATTGTACCAACCTTTTGATGCGCAGCGCCGATGTACTGGTGACAAAGCCGAGTGAACTTGCTTTTTACCCGGTACCAAAACTCTTTATCAAGCGTGTCGGAAAGCACGAAATGTGGGGCGCTATCCATTCCGCAGAGATGGGAGACGGAACACTCGAATGTCGTGATATTCCCCATACCTTGCAGATGATCGACATCTTCATGAAAGATGACAAACTGCTGGGAGAAATGTGCGACAGTATCAAGTTGAACAAGTCCGTTGGTCTTTACGACGGTGCATATAAAGTTGTCGAGATCGCTATGGGCTTAAAAGAGAAGAACAAATAATCAAAGGGGTTTTTAAGGAGGTTTTCTAAAATGGAAGAAAAGAAAAGTTTGAATGGCAAAGAGAAATTTGCCTACGGTATCGGTGCCGTTGGAAAAGACATGGTCTATATGCTGTCTGCGTCTTATATCCTTTATTACTATCAGGATATCATGGGCGTAAGTGCCATTGCCATGGGTATCATTTTGCTGGTGGCTCGTGTATTTGATGCTTTTAACGATCCGATCATGGGTGTTATCGTTGCAAAGACAAAGACAAAATGGGGCAAGTTCCGTCCATGGCTGATGATCGGAACCATTACCAATGCCATCATGTTATATCTGATGTTTGCAGCACCTCCTGCATTAAATGGCGGTGGACTGGTAGCATATGCAGCCGTTACATATATCTTATGGGGCATGACTTATACCATGATGGATATTCCTTACTGGTCTATGATCCCGGCTTTCACCGAAGCAGGAAAGGAACGTGAAGGTTTATCCGCACTCGCAAGATCTTGTGCCGGTGTTGGTTCCGCACTTATCTCTATCGTGACGGTTATGGCAGTATCTGCCCTTGGTCATGCATTTGGTACTGATGCCAATTATGAGCAGGTAGGTTACAAGTACATGGCACTCATCGTTGCAGTACTCTTTGTTGTATTTATCACGATCACCTGTGTGACCATCAAGGAAAAGTCTTCTGTAGAAATGCAGTCCGCATCTGTTGGAGATATGTTCAAGGCTTTGATCCAGAACGATCAGGCAATGACTGTTGTTGTTGCGATCGTTATGATCAACACAGCACTTTACATTACGCAGAACCTCTTGATCTACTTCTTCAAGTATGATTTCAGTCCTGCAAATTGGGAAGCAAACTATACTTTGTTTAATACCTGTGGTGGAGCATTCCAGATTTTGGCAATGATGATCCTCTTCCCATTGTTCCGTAAGTTCATGAACACAATGAAGATCTTTACACTCAGTTTTGCCATGGCGCTCGCAGGCTATGTGATCATCCTTGGAATTTCTGCAAGCGGATCAAGCAACGTTTATTTATTACTGATCCCGGCATTCCTTATCATGGCAGCCATCGGTATGTTAAATGTTGTTATCACGATCTTCCTTGCAAACACGGTAGATTATGGTGAGTTAAAGAATGATCGTAGAGACGAATCTGTTATCTTCTCTATGCAGACATTCGTTGTAAAATTGGCATCCGGTCTGTCAGCCCTGGTAGCATCTATCGTTCTTGCCGTATTTAACATCAAAAAGGACGAAACCGGCACACTGACACAACTTGTCAGCGGTCAGAGAGTAGGACTTCGTGGGTGTATGACCCTGATCCCGATCGTAGTTCTTATCATCGGTTATATTGTATATAAGAAGAATTACAAGTTGACCGATGAAAAACTGGAAGAGATCACAGAAGAATTACAGGCAAAGAAACAGGCATAAAATAAACGAAAAAACAATAAAATTTTGCAATCCGAACGGCTTTCCTATTATAATGATAGGAGAGTCGTTTTGGACTAAAAGGATTAGGAGGTAGGAGAACTATGATAGAAATTCGAGATGGTTTTTATGCTCTGCACACCCTGCATACGACCTATGCTTTCCGTGTGATGGAGACAGGACAGTTAGAACATTTGTATTATGGAAGAAAGATTTCACTGGGGGATGGCAGCAGCCTTGTGGAAAAGCATGCGTTTGCTCCGGGAAATACCATTGCCTACGATCAGGAACACTTGAACTTTACCTTAGAAGATATGTGTCTGGAGGTTTCCGGCTATGGCAAGGGCGACATTCGCGAGCCTTTTGTGGAAGTGATCTGTGACAACGGCAGTTCCACGACGGATTTTGTCTTTGTGGATGCGGTAGAAAAGAAGGGAAAAACAGCACTTGAGACCCTGCCGAGTACCTACGACGTTTCCGAAGAGGCGGAACAACTGGTGGTGCATCTGCGTGATAAGAATGAAGGTTTTCTCTTGGAACTGGTCTACAGTATTTTCCCGGAGGAAGATGTCATTACGCGTTCTGCCAAGTTCATCAATAAAGCAGATAAGCCGGTACGCCTGACGCGTCTTATGAGCATGCAGTTAGACCTCAATCAGTCCGGCTATGTCGTTACCTCTTTCCACGGTGGTTGGACAAAGGAGATGAACCGGTATGATACAACTGTCAATATCGGTAAGTTTGTCAATGCTTCCTATACAGGATCTTCTTCTAACCGCTGCAATCCGTTCATCATGGTAAGCGAGCCGGATACATCGGAGACCATGGGCGATTGCTATGGCTTTAACTTAGTCTACAGTGGAAATCACTATGAGGCGGTCGAGGTCAACAGTTTTGAAAAGACCCGTATCGTTACCGGGATCAATCCGACCAACTTTGCCTTTTTACTGGCACCGGGAGAGTCCTTTGAGTCTCCAGAGGCAGTCATGACATTTTCCCATGAGGGATTTTCCGGTGTGAGCGCCCATATGCATCCTTTTGTCAGGGAACATGTGGTAAGAGGCATCTGGCAGCACAAGGAACGTCCGGTACTGCTCAACAGTTGGGAAGCATCCTACTTTGATATTTCGGAGTCCAGCCTGCTTCGTCTGGCAAAGATGGGAAAAGATGTGGGTGTCGAACTCTTTGTTATGGATGACGGCTGGTTCGGTGAGAGAAATAACGATACGCGTGCCCTTGGCGACTGGACAGCGAATACCAAGAAACTGCCAAATGGCGTGGCAGGACTTTGCAAAAAAGTCAATGATCTGGGACTGGCTTTCGGTATCTGGATCGAGCCGGAAATGGTCAATACGGACAGTGATCTTTACCGTGCACATCCGGAGTGGAGCATGGAGATCCCGGGCAAAGATCATTCCGAGGGACGTAATCAGCGTGTGCTTGATTTTGCAAATCCGGCAGTGGTAGATCACATGATCGAGCAGATGAAGCAGGTGATCGGTTCTGCCAATATCGCTTATGTAAAATGGGATATGAACCGTATCATTTCAGATTATTATTCACAGTATCTGCCGAAGGACAGACAGCAGGAAGTAGCACATCGCTATATCCAGGGTGTCTATCGTCTGGCAAAAGAATTGACAGAAGCCTTTCCGGAAGTCCTGTTCGAGGGCTGTGCAGCAGGCGGAAACCGTTTTGATCTGGGTATGCTCTGCTATTTTCCACAGATCTGGGCGAGTGACAATACGGATGCGGTATGCCGTTTGAATATTCAGAATGGCTATTCTTATGGCTATCCGATGTCCTGCGTATCTGCACATGTATCGGCATGTCCGAACCACCAGACCCTGCGTGTGACACCGTTGGAGTCCCGTTTTGCAGTGGCATCCTTTGGGGTATTGGGCTACGAATGCAATCTGTGTGATATGTCAAAAGAGGATCTGGAGAGTATCAAGGCGCAGATCGCGCTTTACAAGGAATATAGAAATGTATGGCAGTTTGGAGATTTTTACCGGGTCGAGAGTGGAAATCACTTCCAGTGGAATGTGGTGTCCAAGGATAAAAAGACAGCCATCGGTATGATCATGCAAAGAGAAGTGCAGCCGAATACCATGTTTAAAAAATATAAGGCAAGAGGCTTGGATCCTGCGGCAGAGTATCACTTTGTCGGACTGCCGAGAAAGTACAATATCAAAGAATTTGGCGATCTGGTCAATACGGCAGCGCCGATCCATGTAAAGCCGGATTCACTGGTACACAATGTACTTGCCAAGTTTGTCAAGATGGATGGAGAGACCGAGGACTATAAATGTAGTGGAGCATCCATTATGTATGATGGTGTGAAGTTGAAGCAATCCTTTGTGGGAACGGGCTACAGTGATGAGGTCCGCCACTTCCCGGACTACGCGTCAAGACTCTACTTCATGACAGAGGAGTAAGCGCGACGGGGCAGATGCGGGATAAGTAGGAAAAGCAGGGGGAGGTGCTCCGGTTAGTGCAGGCGTCTTGTATCATATAAAACGTCGCGCAATTCTGCGTTTCTAAGAAAGAGGCATTTGTTTTTCTATATTAGAACTGTCTTTGCAAGGTTAGACAACCGTCTAGGATGATGTTCGTCTGTGACAGATATGAATGCAAAACGCATTAGAGGTTCTTAGAACTTGCTTACAGGTAGGCAACTCGGGTACAGGGATGTACCCGAGAGGCGCAACCGCACACGGATGTTCGTTTGCGCCGGTTGCC
>CAVGHS010000008.1:13813-42342 GCA_963629085.1 bacterium | reverse complement strand
GTAGGCATTGTTCCACAACCCCTATAGTGTAGAGGAACATTCCGAAGCCCCGCTCGTTCCATGTCGAGACGGTAGTATTGATGTCTAAGGTACAGAAGTAAATACCTGACAAGAGGTAGTGGCCTTTTTTTGATCTCATGTTATAATAGAGGGCAACAAAAGTCGACAGGAGGCGTAAAGGCTATGCATTATGAAAAGATAAATTACCCGGGCAATGATAAGGTCTGGTTGGAGTGTTACATACAGGATAGCGGTTTGAAATTGGGGCAGGATCTGGCACGACCGGCTCTTGTGATCTGTCCCGGTGGTGGCTATGTGTATTTATCACCACGCGAGGCAGAACCGGTGGCTTTGGCATATGCAGCCAAAGGCATACAGGCATTTGTCCTGCATTATTCCTTAGGATGGGAGGTCAAAGGCTTCCAACCATTAAAGGAAATGGACTGGGCAATCGGTCTGATCCGTGCCCATGCGAAGGACTGGTATGTGGATGCGGATAAGATTCTTGCCTGTGGCTTTTCTGCGGGCGGACATCTGGCATTATCCGGCGGTCTGTTGGGCGAGAATCGACCAAACGGACTGATCTTAGGCTATCCGGCAACCGATATGAGCGGAAAGGGTTCTGAGCTGATGCAGATGCTCTTTTTTGGAAAAGAAGGTCCGGCGGAAGAAGAAAAGATCTGGCTGAATCCGGTACAGGCAGTGACCAAGGACGCACCACCACTTTTTATGTTCACGACAGCGGAGGATGTGCTTACCAGAAGATCGACCTTAGATCTGGTGATGGCATATGAAGAAGTGGGCTGTCTCCTGGAGTATCATCTATTTCAAAAAGGACCGCACGGCTACAGTCTTGCCAACGAGGCATGTGCGGACGGATCCTCCCAGGTCATTGATCCGCATGTGGAAAAATGGCTGGATCTTTCGGTGGAATGGATTTTTTCCGTGTTTGGACAACCGGAATTTCAGGATGTGTCCACCAGTCACATCATGGATGCGATCAAAGAATTGGGGATTCCGTTGCCGCAGGAAGTTACAGTTACAGGAAAAGGGATAGAAAACGCATAAAGATAACAAGTCAAAAGGAGAGACATCATGGAAAATACATTGGAATATTTTAAGAGCATCGTCGACCAGGATCGGTGCGACGTTGTCATTTGCAATCTGGAGCATGAGATCATCTATATGAATCCGGCTGCCATCAAAGACTATGTAAAACGGGGAGGAGCAGATCTGATTGGACGCAGCCTGCTCGCCTGCCACAATGACAAGTCAAAAGAAATGATAGAGCGTGTGGTTGCGTGGTTTGCAGCAGATAAAGACCACAATATCATTCATACTTTTTTCAATGAAAAACAGCAAAAGGATGTCTACATGATCGCCCTGCGTGCAGAGGACGGACACTTGATCGGCTACTACGAAAAACACGAATTCCGCAACCGTGAGACCATGCCATTTTATGATCTGTGGTAGGAAAAGAGTTTCTAAAGTTTTCTTAATTTTCTTCCAAGCAGGCAAAAAATTGTTATACTGTAGGCAAAAGCAGACAGCGTATGTGATTGGGAGAGACGACAGATGAACGAGATGCAGACAGGGACAATAGAAGAACAAGGGAAGCCGGGTGCTTCCCATATTTTGGTGGTGGATGACAATCCGGAGATCCGGGAGGTCATCCATCTTCTTTTGGGCGGAGAGGGCTATGAGGTGACTGAGGCGGCAAATGGCGAGCAGGCGATCGAGGCTTCCGCGCAGTATGCCTTTGATCTGATCATCTTAGACATCATGATGCCGGGGATGAACGGCTACCAGACCTGTGTGGAGATCCGGAAAAACAGCAATGCGCCCATTCTTTTCCTGAGCGCCAAATCACAGGAAGACGATAAGATGCTGGGATTTTCCAGCGGTGGGGATGATTATCTGGTAAAGCCCTTTTCTTATAATGAACTGGTCAGCCGGGCAAAGGCGCTGATCCGCCGCTACCATGTCTATCGGGGAAAACATATGCCGGATACGGAGCAGGCACCAAAGGAGAGTATGACAGAACGTATCCTTTCTTATCAGGACATCGTCTTAGATGAGACGAAGCAGGAAGTCAGCCGGGACGGGCAGGTCATTGAACTGACGGATACGGAGTATGCCCTTTTACACCTGCTTTTGACAAACCGCAAACAGATCTTCTCGGCAGAGCACTTGTATGAGAGCATCTGGCAGGAAGAATATTATTATGGTGCCAACAACACGGTCATGGTACATATGCGAAATCTGCGCCGCAAGATCGAAGCAGACCCAAAGAATCCGACCATTATCAAGACAGTCTGGGGAAGGGGGTATCGCTGTGACTAAAGAAAAGCAAAAACTTCTCCGACATTTTCTGGAAGATCATCGACCGGAAAAATGGAAGATCCGCACGAAATTGTTTGTCGTCATTTTATGTATGGCACTCGCCAGCGTACTGTTATTTGACATCCTATGGCAGATACAACTGCCGGTCTGTCAGGGCTTGGAAAAACTACATCTGCTCAGTTGGTTTGACGAGGAAACCTATGTTGAGAATTTGAAAGAGGACGCACCGCATTACACTGTGCCGGATGAGGATGATAAGGCGGGACAAAAGGCATTTCGGTCTTTTTTGAAAAAACATTCCAGTAAGTATATCGGCGTTTACGTCTATGGATCGGACGGTCTGTACCGGGCAGGCACCTATGCAAAGATCATCGATGATCTGATCTATGGAACGATCATCACCGATAGTTTTGACGTCTTAGGAGAGTACACCAACGAAGTCGAGGTTACTTTTGCCAATGGTGATTATAATGTCGTTTATTCCTCCTATAACAGGTGTAAATTTGTTTATCCCTATGTGGCGATCTCCCTGTTGCTCAGCATTCTGCTCTTTTTTACAGGTGTGCTTTTATATGTTGGCAGTATCATCAAACGTATGGATGGGCTCAAGGATGCTGTGGTCAATATGTCTCAGGGAGATCTGACCCACGCCATCCCCCAGTGCGGAGAGGATGAGGTCGGGATCGTGGCAAAAGAACTGGATGTTTTACGTCGGACACTGGATGAAAACATCAAAGAGGAGGAGGCGATCCGCCAGACCAACCAGGAACTGATCTCCGCCATTTCCCATGACCTGCGCACACCTCTGACCGTTTTAAACGGCTATCTGGAAGTGCTGCGCATGGGAAAACTGGATGAGGAAAAACGTAGGTTATATCTCAATAAATGTCTGCAAAAATCAGCGGACATCAAGGCGCTGACGGATCACATGTTTGAGTATGCTTTTGCCTATGAAACGATCGAGGAGGCAGACCTGGAGCGGATCCCCATTTCCCATATCAAGGAAATTCTACTGGGCAGTTGTGAGTTTGTGCAACTGGCAGGATTTACCGTAGAGAATGCCCTTGCCGATATAGAGGGGGATATGTATGCGGATGAAATGATGTTAAAGCGTATGTCGAGCAATCTGTTTTCCAATATCTTAAAATATGCGGATAAAGGAAGCCCTATTTATGTGCGCAGCAAGATTGAACAAGGCATGCTTGGCATTCTGCTCATCAATACGATCAAAGAGGATGTCGGTAAGGTAGAAAGCAATCACATAGGCTTGCGAAGCAGCCAGAAAATGGTGGAACTCCATAAGGGACAGATGCATGTCTACCATGAAAAACAACAGTTCCGCGTCCGTATCTTACTGCCAGTTCTAAGTCTCTCTAAATGACCATGAAACATATACCCATTCACTACTCAAATGTGGCATAAACGCCAACTAGTAATAATGTATGAATTTTATACACAATATTTGTGCAAGATGACATTTTTACACAATCGTGGCATTATGTGTCGAAAAAGCGCATAGATTATGATAAACTTTAAATAAACTTTTTATAAATTTATTATAAAGGGCTATGCATAAGTAAAGTAAGGGAGACAGCAAATGAATACAGACAAGATTGATGCCAAGATCCTTGCCGTTGCCGGTAAGGGTGGCGTTGGTAAGACCTCGCTTGCAGCAGTTATGGTCAAACTCTTGGTGGCAGCCTATCCGGATAAGCGGATCCTTGCCATTGATGCAGACCCGGCTGTTGGCTTGTCTACTGCATTGGGTGTGGATGTAAAACTCACGGTAGACGATATCCGCAAAGAGGTGGTAGCCAACGCAGAGGACGGCAACGCTAAGGCGGCAATTGAATTATTAGGAGAAGCCAGATACCGTATTTTCGACGTGCTCGTTGAGATGGATGGCTTTTCTTTTATTGCTATCGGAAGACCGGAGGCGGCAGGTTGCTATTGCAAGATCAATAGTTACCTCAAGGAAGTCATTGGTCTTTTGGCAGAAAATTATGATTATATCGTGATCGACGGCGAGGCGGGGATCGAGCAGATCAACCGTCGTGTCATGGAAAAGGTGACACACCTCATGCTGATCACAGACTCTTCCAAGAAGGGGACGCAGGTGGTCAAGACCATCAAGCAGGTGGCGGACGAACTCGTTATGTACGACAAGGTCGGCGTGATCGCCAACCGCCTTCCGAATTTAGATGTCAAGCAGTATATGGATGTAGGAGACATCCCGGTACTTTCTTACATATTATCAGATGCCTCTCTGGCAGAGTTCGATCTCAAGGGAGAGAGCGTATTTTATTTGGATGATGATGCGGCAATCGTCAGGGGAGCGAAAGAAGCCCTGATCGGTATAGGAATCTTAGAAGCGTAAAGGAGGGCAAGCGTGAAAGACTTAAAGCACTTATATTATTTTGAAAAGTTGTTGGAAGATGCCAACAACGAACTGGTGCGTCAGGCACAGGACGAGGGTCTTAAGTGTATCGCAACGACTTGCGAGAATGTACCGGAACCACTCTTAAATCTTCCGGGTACATTTTCTGTCAGACTGCGTGCACCGCGTACCGGCTCTATGGAGATGGCTACTTACTACATGACCAGTTTCTTGTGCGAGTACAGTAGAGCACTTTTGGAGAGAGCCATTGAGGGCGGCTACAACTTCGTAGACGGTATCGTGACACCGGACGGCTGTACCATGATGAACCGCTGCGTTGAGAACATGGAACTGCTGAAAACTATGGGGCAGGGCAAGGACGGATTTTTCTGGGAGTACATGGAGATCCCACAGAAAAACGACGACAATGCACTGGAAATGTACACCTTACAGTGCCGCAACCATATCTTAAAGCCTTTGGCAGAAAAGTACGGTATCGACACATCCGATGCGGCTATCCGTGCAGCAGTAGACCAGCACAATGAGGTATGCCGTCTGATCCGCCAGATCGGTGACTTCCGTAAGGAAGCCAATCCGCGCGTCACAGGCTATGAGTTCCACATCCTTACCATGGCAAGTTATGTGGCACCAAAGCATCTGATCGTGGATAAGTTGCGTGAGACCTTAGAGGAGATCAAGACCAGAGAGCCGGATGGTGCAGACAAGTACCGCGCCCGCGTTGTCTTTGTCGGATCAGAGGTGGACGATGTGGATGTCATCAAGTTGGTAGAAGAATCCGGTGCTTATGTATGTGCAGACCGTTTCTGCTACGGTTCTTTGCCGGGACGTGATGAGATCATCTTAAATGATGAGGAAGACGTGGTAAAACAGATCTGCCGTCAGGTACAGGGCAGAGCACAGTGCCCACGTTACTGGGATATGGCAAAGATGACAGGCAGACGTGATTACGTTGCAGATCTTGCCAAAGAATACGGCGCAGACGGTATTATCTACGAACAGATGAAGTTCTGTGATCCATGGGCTTACGAGCGTATGATCGGTACGATCGTGCTCCGTGATGAGCATGGCTATCCGGTACTTGCCGTGGATCGACCATATTCCATTGGCTCTTCCGGTCAGATGCGCACACGTGTGCAGGCATTCGTAGAGAGCATTGAGATCAAGAAGATTCAAGGAGGTAAGAAATAATGGCAAAAGAAGTAGGCGCAGAAGCGCTGGGGAGATTTTTTACCGATGGCAAAGTACGAAGCAGACGTGAGTGGCGTGGATTTAAGGATACTTTCTATGATTACACACGTTGGCTTTATATTATGAAGCAGTTGGCAGGCTTTATCATCAAGCCTAGAAATATCAAAGCCATGTTCCGTTACCGCTGGATGGCAAACTATCTGGCAGTACCGATGATGGTAGATAAGCATACACAGGGACTGCGTGGACCATACCTTCGTATGTGCCACTTGGAGCAGGATCTGGTCGTTTATGACGTAGCAAAACTTCTCGACAATCTTTTCCGCGGCGACCGCCGTATCGGTAATGATGAGGAGTTTTCCAAGAAGGTCGTTCTGGTAGACGAGAACGAAATGACAGCCGTTATGATGGGATTTCCTACCTTGAAGGGACTTTCCCGCGAGACACCGTCCACCTATGTATCCGTTCTTTTGAACCAGACCGCAGCCCTTCATTATATTGATGTAGCACAGGAATACGGACTTGCCGGTGATGTTTGTCCGATGCCGGAGGCAGAACTTGGTGTTTCCATTGATGATGATGCACCGATCCTTGGTGCCTGCGCCGTACAGTGTAATACGACCTGTGATGGTTCATTGATGAGTAATGGTGGTATTGCCAAGCGTCTGGAATTGGAAGACGGTATCCCGATCTTCCAGTTGGCAGCACCGATGCGTCACAGAGAGGACGACGTACAGGATTATGCAGCACAGGAGATCAAGAACTGTATCGCCTTTATCGAGGAAAAGACAGGCGAGAAATGGGATTGGTCTTACTACTTCGAGTGTGCAAAGCGTGTCAACGAGTCCACAAGACACCGTATGGAGTGGCTGGATATGAATAAGACCGACTATCCACAGGTTTTTGGTTCCAACCTTGCTCTTTATACCGAGACCAACTACATGGCTATCTGCGGTAAGGTACCGGAATTCGTCAATGTAGACCGCAAATTGACAGCACTTGCCAATCAGGCATACAAAGACAAGATGATGATGGCGAGAGAGTATCGTCACCGTGCCATTGTCTGGGGCGTACAGTCACACTTTTATATGGACTTTTTACTCTGGATCTTAAACTGCTGGGGCATCGTTCCACTGACCGATATGCTTTCCATGGTCAATACCGATATGATCGCAGAGGAAGATACACCGGAGAACCGCGAAAAGGCATATTATGATATGGCTTGGCTGACAGAGAATATGATCATGAGAAACCGTACCCATGGTGGTTACAAGGTTCTCTTGGATGAACTTTGGGAGTACTGTGAAGAGTTCAATGCCGATATGGTCATCCTTTGGGAGCATATGGCATGTAAGGCACTCGATGGTATGCATGGTCAGTTTGAAGAAAAGGCAAGAGAAAAAGGCATTCATCTGATCTGGGTAACCCACGATCTGTTCGATCCTCGTATCGTATCCCGTCAGGGCGTTCGTGATCAGGTCAATCGTTATATGAGAACTGTATTTAAGGAAGAGCCATTGGATCCGTCACTGGAAGTATTACACGACGAGCATTCATGGTAAAAAGGAGGAACAAGATGAAATATTATGGCGGATGTGATTCCGGATCAACTTATACAAAGTGTGTCATCATCGATGAGACAGGAAAGATGGTGGCAGATGTAACACTGCGCAGCCGTATCAATGCGGTGCTTTCCTGTGAAGAATCTATTGAAAAGGCAGTAGCCCAGGTGCCGGATCTTAAATCAGCAGATGATCTGGCTTATCTGGTAGGTACCGGATACGGACGTAACAAGGTACCTTCCGCAGACGAGAATATCTCAGAGATCTCTTGTCATGCCATGGGCGTGCATGTGGCAGATCCGAATGTCAAGGCGATCATCGACATCGGTGGACAGGATGTCAAGGGTATTGCCATTGATGCCGACGGAACGGTTTTAAACTTTGCCATGAATGACAAGTGTGCAGCCGGAACCGGACGTTTCTTTGAGGCAATGGCAAAGGCATTTGAAATGGATCTGTCTGAGTTTTCCAAGTTGTCTTTGAAGGCAAAGAATGTGATCCCAATCACGGCACAGTGTACCGTATTTGCAGAGTCAGAGGTTATCTCTTTGGTAGGAGAGGGCAAGCCGATGGATGAGATTGCAGCAGGTATCGAGTTATCCGTTGCAAAGCGTTGCTTCGTTATGTCAAAGAAGGCAGGCGCTGTAGATTCCATCACTTTGACCGGCGGATGTGCCAAGAATGACGGCTTAAAGGAAGCCATCGAAAAGGTATTGAATTTGAAAGTCATCGATCTGCCGATCGACCCACAGTTGATGGGAGCCCTTGGTGCAGCAGAGTTTGCACGTCAAAAGGGAATGGCTAAGGAAGGAGCGGTTTAATATGGCAACATTTCTTCATGTACTTTTGATCATTGCGATCGTTTTGGTTTGTCTTTTTGTTTTGAGTTTTATCGTATATTTCTTCAATCTCGATATGAAACTTACAGCAGCGATTGAACCGCTGATGTTAAAGCATTACGATAAGATAGAAAGAGACACACATCTATGAGACTTTACGATGAGATTATCAGTGACATCCTGACTTATCTTTCGAGTCAGGATGCCGTGAAACTTCCGGTCGGTGACGCCGCAGATCCTGTCAGCAGGGACTGGGAGGATGCCGGAAAAGCCATGATGATCTTACAGGCAGATATGGCATATGAACTGGGCGGACATCATCTTCCTGCCGTGGGCAATACCTTAGTGACGACAGAAAGGGATCTGGTCGGAGAGGATGGGATCATCCTCATAGGAAAAAACCTGCCGCAGATCACAGAGGATACCCCATATGCCAGGGTTGCGCTGGTACGCGTTGCTGAGGATAGTATTGGAACGGGAGACAAGTTGTACGATACCATCCAGAACATCGGCTATTTCCGCTACCACATCTATCCAAAGGGCTTTATGCTCCGCGTCTCATCTTCCAATGACAGGGAGAGCGTGCGTGTGGCAAAGGAAGCATTGGAGCAGGGGCTGGATTTTACGGCGATCGGCAACAGTATGATAAAGGCGTTGCACCTGCACAAGGAAGTTGAGGCAGTCAAGATCATCTTTATCACAGATCCGGATGCTGATTATGCCGGATTGCAGGAGGGACTCAAAAAGACCAAGCAGATCACGGCGACCATCGATCATATGCTAAAAGATGTCAATATGGACTGCGGTTCCTGTGGCTTGCAGGAGATCTGTGACGAGGTCGAGGGGCTGCGGGAAATGCATTTTGGCATGAGTGAAGAACATACATAAGTAGTTACAAGAGACTGTTTTGCACCGCATTGGTGCTGACAATAGAAACAAACAATAAGAAATGAGAAAAGGAGAGTATAGACATGGACATGAATAAGTACAATGAGTGGCCTGCGAATCACAAGGGCGACAAGAATCCAAGTCCAAAGATCATCGCTTTAGGAAAGCGAATCACTGATGTTGCCGGTCATATGATCGGTGGCGTTACCGCAGAGGATCCGGAATACTGGGGACTCGCAGAGATCATTACCGAGGAAATGGCAGAGGTAGGTCTTACCATGAAAAGACGTGTGCATTACACGTTTGACCAACTCTGTGAAATGAACAAAGACAAGGTAGCAGAAAAAGGCAAAGAAGGCTTCCAGAAGTTGTTGGATGAAATGTCTTATATCGGACTGTTGGAGTACGATTACGGTTATCATTATGATCACAATGGTCGTACCGCACCGCAGTCAGAAAGACGTTACACACTTCCGATGTTTGTACCGGGTTCTGCCGAACTTTTCAACATGGAAGAGATCCCGGGGGATGTCAAGGGCAACCCAAGACTGGAACAGCACCCGGATGTTGCTTCTTTCTTCGAGCGTATGACATATATCCCATTGGATGGTATTACACAGATGGTACCTCCGGGTGGTGCAGGTGTCGGTATGCACGTTATCCCGGTAGAGAAAGCAATCTCTATGGAGAACGAAGCCATCGATATCGAGAAATTATCTTACTGGCTGTCTAAATACGAAGGCAAGATCGGCGTGGGACGCTGCTCCTGCCGTGCTTCCCGTAAAGCCATCGGTGAAGGTGTAGCAGATGATGATTATGGCTGGTGTATCGGTGTCGGCGATTTCGCAGACTACTGCCGTGAGACCGGTAAGGGTCATGACATCACCAAGGAAGAGGCTCTTGCGATCTTACAGCGTGCCGAGGACAATGGTTTCGTACATCAGATCACAAATATCGATGGCGAGAACAAGATCTTTGGTATCTGTAACTGTAACGTAAATATCTGTAATGCACTTCGTACATCACAGTTATTCAATACACCGAATATGTCACGTTCCGCTTATGTGGCACATGTAGACAGGGACAAGTGTGTGGCTTGCGGACGCTGCGTAGAATATTGCCCTGCCGGTGCAACCAGACTGGGACAGAAACTCTGCAAGGCAGACGGTACCGAAGTGACCTATCCAAAACAGTTGCTTCCGGACAAGGTAAAATGGGGCAAGGAATACTATGACCCAGACTATAGAGACAACAACCGTATCAATTCCCACAAGACCGGTACTGCTCCATGTAAGACTGCATGTCCTGCACATATCGCAGTACAGGGATACTTAAAGAAAGCAGCACAGGGCGAGTATACAGAGGCTCTGGCACTGATCAAGAAGCAGAATCCATTCCCGGCTGTCTGTGGACGTATCTGTAACAGACGTTGCGAGGATGCTTGTACCAGAGGAACCATTGACGAACCGATCGCTATCGATGCAGTAAAGCGTTTCATCGCAGAGCGCGATCTGCATGCAGATACCAGATATGTTCCTCCGATCGTTGTTCCAGCCAGCATCCACAAGAACGGATGGGAAGAAAAGATCGCCATTATCGGTGGTGGTCCAGCCGGACTTTCCTGCGCATTCTATCTGGCAGAGAGAGGCTACAAGCCAACCGTATTTGAAAAGAACGAGAATGCCGGCGGTATGCTTCGTTATGGTATTCCATCTTACAAGTTGGAAAAAGATGTCATCGAGGCTGAGATCGATGTTATGCGCGAGATGGGCGTTGAGATCAAGACAGGCGTAGAAGTTGGCAAGGACATCTCCTTAGACGAACTTCGTGCACAGGGCTACAAGGCATTTTATATTGCGATCGGATGCTCTGCAGGTCGTCGTCCTGGCGTACCTGGGGATGATGCAGAAGGTACCTTTACAGCAATCGATTACTTAAAGGATGCCAACTGCGGTGGCGCTGATTACAATGGCAGAGTCGTTGTTGTCGGTGGTGGTAATGTTGCTATCGATGCATCCCGTGTCAGCGCAAGAAACGGTGCTTCCGAAGTTACACAGCTTTGCCTGGAGTCAGAGAAGGAAATGCCTGCATCAGATGAAGAAGTAAGAGAAGCAGGAGAAGATGGTGTTACCATCAAGTGTGGATGGGGACCAAAGGAAGTCCTTGTTACAGACGGAAAGGTATCCGGCATCGTATTCAAGAAGTGCCTGTCGGTATTTGAAGAAGTAGACGGACGCAAGAAATTTGCTCCAAAATATGATGAAAACGAGACCATCACGATCGAATGTGACCGCGTGATCTTCGCCGTAGGACAGCAGTCTGTATGGGGCGACCTCTTAAAGAGCGAAGATGTAGAATTCAGAGGACCGGCTCTGTTAGCAGACGGACTTACCTATCAGGTACAGGGCGCACCGGATCTCTTTATCGGTGGTGATGTCATGACCGGACCGAAGTTCGCTATTGATGCGATCGCAGCAGGTCACTGGGCATCTGAATCCTTACATAGATATGTGCAGAATGGTCATATGACCATCGGACGTAACAAGTGGGAATTCATCGAACTCAACAAGGATGATATCTTAGTAGAGAGTTATGACAATTCTTCCCGTCAGTCTGAAGGCTTTGACGAGACACTTGGCAACAAGTCCTTCAAGGATGCGCATATCGCACTTACCGAGGAACAGGTCAAGATCGAGACATCACGTTGTCTTGGATGTGGTGCGACGATCATCGATGCCAACAAGTGTATCGGTTGTGGTGTATGTACGACCAAGTGTGCATTTGATGCCATTACACTTCACAGAGATCACCCAGAGTGCTCAACCATGGTGACCGCAGAAGATAAGTTCAAGGCAATCATTCCTTATGAGTTGAAGCGTGCAGTCAAGATCGTTTTTGCACCAAAGACCGCAGAGGAAAAGGCTTCCATCAAGGCACATAAAGAAGCGATGCAGAACAAATAATTTTTACCAGAAATAAAAATATGGTGATAATCAGCCGTCTACCTGCGTAAATAGATGCAAGTAGGCGGCTGATATGTTATACTGATACAGCGTCTGCAAGATGCGGATGCCTTACGAGGCAGGCGGAGAGAAACTGCGCTTGCCCGGGGAATATAGAGATTAAAGAGGAAAAGAACATGCATGAATTAGGAATTGTATTTCATATTGCAAAAAAGGTGGAATCTCTGGCGGTGGAGAATCATGTCAATCATGTTGCCAAGGTTGTGCTGGAAATCGGAGAGGTGTCTACGGTCATTCCGTCCTATCTGGAGGATTGCTGGAAGTGGAAGTGCAGCAAGAGTGAGATCTTAAAGGATTGTCAGTTGGAAGTAGAGATGATCCCGGCGGTTACTTTTTGCGAGGACTGTGAAAAGACTTACGGCACGGTAGAGCACGGCAAGATCTGTCCGTACTGTGGCAGTGAGCATACTTATCTGGTGCAGGGAAATGAACACGCGATCAAGGAGATCGTGGTCTATGATGAGGACTGTGAGGACAATGCGGATGTTAAGGCCGAAAGTGAGGCGCTAGAGGAGATCGTGCATGAGGATAACGGTGCTATGCCGATCGCGGAGGAGACCGCCGACAACACAGCGGATGCGAAGGAAGAAGCATAGAAGTATGAAAAAAAGAAAGCCACACGACTTGTTGGAATACAAGGTCGTGTGGCTTTTTTTTTCTCATGCCTAGTTTAACTTGTCCTGAATGAGTTTTTTGACGGCTTCAAAACTTTCCTTACTGATGACGTGCTCGATACGGCAGGCATCCTCCGTTGCGATGTCCTCCGGTACACCCAAAGCCATCAGTCCCTGTGAGATCATCTCATGGCGTTCGTAGATCATCTCAGCAATCTCACGTCCGGTATCGGTCAGATAGATATAGCCGGCATCGGTGACGGTGATCTGTTCTTTTTCACGAAGATTCTTCATGGCGATGCTGACACTGGACTTCTTGAAGTCAAGTTCGTTGGCAATATCCACGGCTCGTACAACAGGTAATTTCTTGCTGAGGATCAGAATCGTCTCTAAATAGTTCTCGGCGGATTCGTTGATAAATGTACGCATATAAATAAAAACCTCCTAAAAGTATGGTGTAAAATCCTTTACGATAAATAAATGTATAATCATCATACCATATTTTGTCGGTAAGGTGAAACTTTTTATGAGAAAAGATATTGACAAAAAGAAATCTTTCCGATAAACTACAAAACATAGAAAACCTACTATTTAACTAGGAATATAGGAATTGTGATTTTTTAAAGAAAAAGAATGTAAAAGGAAAGAAATCAGAGTTGAGATTGTAGGAGGAAAAGCAAATGGCAGATATTAAGAACAGTGCAGTAGAATTGATCGGTAACACACCACTTTTAAAATTAAACAGATACACCCAGGCAGTCGGTGTCAAGGATGCGACTATCCTGGCAAAGTTGGAGTACTTAAACCCGGCAGGATCCGTTAAGGATCGTATCGCTTTGGCAATGATCGAGGATGCAGAGAAGAAAGGTCTTTTGAAGGAAGGCGCAACCATCATCGAACCGACCAGCGGTAACACAGGTATCGGACTTGCAGCCGTTGCAACCGCAAGAGGCTATCGTACCATCATTACCTTGCCGGATACCATGAGTGTAGAGCGTCGTAATCTCTTAAAGGCATACGGTGCAGAACTGGTTCTGACCGAAGGTGCAAAGGGTATGAAGGGCGCCATCGCAAAGGCAGAGGAGTTGAACAAGGAGATCGAAGGATCTATCGTTTTGGGACAGTTTGTCAATCCGGCAAACCCGGCAGCCCACAAGGCTACGACAGGACCTGAGATCTGGAAGCAGACAGACGGAGCCGTAGATATCTTTATCGCAGGTGTCGGTACCGGCGGAACAATTTCCGGTGTGGGTGCTTACTTAAAGGAGCAGAATCCAAACGTCAAGGTGATCGCAGTTGAGCCTGCAACCAGTGCCGTACTTTCTACCGGCAAGGCAGGAGCACACAAGATCCAGGGTATTGGTGCAGGATTTGTACCGGATACACTCGATACCACGATCTATGATGAGATCATCCCGATCGAAAATGAGGATGCTTTCGCAGAGGGCAAGAAGTTTGCCGTAACCGAAGGAATCTTAGTGGGTATTTCTTCCGGTGCTGCATTAAAGGCTGCCAGCATCGTAGCAAACAGAGAAGAGAACAAGGGCAAGAATATCGTCGTTTTACTGCCGGATTCCGGTGACAGATATCTGTCTACACCATTGTTTGCAGATTAGGCCGGAAGCACTTAGTAAGAACGAACGATAGCGATGTTCGACCTTAAACAGATTATAAATACGAGGTAAATTATGAGAGTTTCAACAAAAGGCAGATACGCCATTCGTTTTATGTTGGATCTGGCACTTCACAATACAGGAGAGCCGGTACGCATCAAGGATGTATCTGGAAGACAGGGGATTTCAGACAAGTATCTGGAACAGGTGGTATCTATTTTAAATAAGGCAGGCTTTGTCAGATCGATCCGTGGACCGCAGGGCGGTTATGTCCTGACGCGTGATCCCAAAGATTATACCATGGGGCAGATCCTGCGCCTGACGGAAGGAGATATGGTGCCGGTCGCATGTTTAGCAGATGACATCAACCAATGTGATCGTGCGGACAACTGCGTGACACTGCATTTTTGGAAGAAACTGGATGCCGCCATCAGCAGCGTGATCGACAATACAACGCTGGCTGACCTTGTTGAGGAAGAACAGGGAATGATGGCAAATAATTACGTCATTTAAATATTTTTCAAAAAAGTCCTAAAAACCTATTGACATACTAGGAAATATAAGATATGATTCTAACATCACAATTCCTAGTAAGTTAGTATGAATATAGGGAGAGGAAAAGATCATGAATTATTTTGATGAATTGGTTCATTTTCGAATGTGTTCCTGGCGATGTTGCCGCAAGGCAGAGATGAGATAAGAAAGAGCGAGTAAAAACCAAGAACAGATTAAAGGAGAAATGAAAATGAGTGAAGAAAGAAAATACAGATTTGAGACATTACAGTTACACGTAGGACAGGAAGAAGCAGATCCGGCAACCGACGCAAGAGCCGTTCCGATCTACCAGACAACATCTTATGTATTCCGCAATTCACAGCATGCCGCTGATCGTTTCGGATTGGCAGATGCCGGTAATATTTACGGAAGACTGACCAATTCAACCCAGGGCGTATTTGAAGATCGTATCGCAGCCCTGGAAGGCGGTGTAGCAGGTCTTGCCGTTGCATCCGGTGCAGCAGCCATTACTTATACGATTCAGGCACTTGCTCAGGCAGGAGACCATATCGTAGCACAGAAGACCATCTATGGTGGAAGTTACAACCTTTTAGCACATACTTTGAAACTCTATGGTATCGAGACGACATTCGTAGATGCACACAACCTTGCAGAAGTAGAAGGTGCTATTCAGGACAATACCACAGCCATCTTCATCGAGACATTAGGAAATCCAAATTCGGATATCCCGGATATCGATGCTATCGCAGAGATCGCACACAAGCATGGACTTCCGCTTGCAATCGACAATACTTTCGGAACACCATATCTGATCCGTCCGATCGAGCATGGTGCAGACATCGTAGTACATTCCGCAACCAAGTTTATCGGTGGACACGGTACCAGCCTTGGTGGTGTGATCGTTGACGGCGGTACATTCGATTGGAAGGCAAGCGGCAAATATGCGCCGATCGCTGAGCCAAACCCAAGTTACCATGGTATCTCATTCGTAGATGCAGCAGGTCCGGCAGCCTTTGTTACATACATCAGAGCCATCCTGCTTCGTGATACAGGAGCAACCATTTCTCCATTCAATGCATTCCTTTTATTACAGGGAACAGAGACTTTGTCACTTCGTATTGAGCGTCATGTAGAGAATACCAAGAAAGTGGTTGAGTATCTGGCAAAGCATCCACAGGTTGAGCATGTAAACCATCCTTCTTTGCCGGATCATCCACAGCATGATCTGTATGAGAAGTACTTCCCGAATGGTGGTGGTTCTATCTTTACCTTTGAGATCAAGGGCGGTCAGAAGGAAGCACACGAGTTTATCGACAATCTGGAGATCTTCTCTCTGCTTGCAAATGTAGCAGATGTAAAGAGCCTTGTAATCCATCCGGCAACCACAACACATTCCCAGTTGTCACCGGAAGAATTAGCAGATCAGGGCATCAAGCCAAATACGATTCGTCTGTCTATCGGTACTGAGCATATCGATGATATTATCGCAGATCTGGATCAGGCATTTGCAAAAGTAAAATAATTCATGCTAGAATAAAGAGGTGTCGCAGAAGCGGCACCTCTTTTGTAGTGGATGAAAAGGAAGAAACTTATGCGGGTAGTCGTTGTAGATGATGAAAAGAAGATGCGGGATGAGATCGTGTCTTACCTGGAACAATTTGAACAGGAACAAAATATCAGGATCACAATGGAAATCTATGATAGTCCTGCCTCTTTTTTAGAGGGATACAGCAAGCAGGCAGACCTGATCCTTTTGGATGTGGAAATGCCGGGCATGGATGGCATTGCACTGGCACGCGAGATCCGTAAGGAGGATCCGGAAGTCCTGCTTATGTTTATTACCAACATGGCGCAGTATGCCCTGCATGGCTACGAGGTCGAGGCAATCGATTATGTGATCAAGCCTTTGGGCTATCAGGAGTTTGCCCTCAAGATGAAAAAGGCAATGCGCTATATGGGGCGACATGAGAAAAAGCAGATGATGCTGCAGACTGTGGATGGGATGCAGCCGGTCATTATTGAGGATATCTTGTATGTGGAGGTCATCCGTCATTATCTGCAATATCACACGGCAGCCCAGGTCTATGAAGTGCGCGGTGCCATGAAGGAGGCAGAGGAAGCATTGGAACAGTATCATTTTGTACGTTGCAACCAATCCTATCTGGTCAATCTGGCAAAAGTGGAGTGCATCCATGGCAACACAGTGACTGTGGGAAAGGATGACCTGCCCATCAGCCGCAACAAAAAGACATCCTTTGTGGATGCCTTGACCAGGTATATCGGAGGGATGGCATGATGGGAATTGCTGCGCTTGATGTATTTGAAGAACTGCGTTTTATATGGGAACTGCTTTTGGCAGAGATTATTTTTGCTTCCTGTTTTACCAAGAAGCGTACGGCAGGAAAATGGCTGCTGCCGGTGGGCTGGCTGGTATTCAGTTTTTTGGCGGAAGTTTATGTTGTTTATCTATTACAAATGTTCAAGCAAATGTCGGGGCTTTGGATCAATGTGGTCAATATCTTATGGTATGTCCTTCTGTCGGCAGCGACGGTCTTGTATATCTATTTTTCTTATGATCTGAGCAAGGCAGATGCCGTATTTTTATGTGCGGGAGCCTATAGTCTGCAACATATTGAATATGTTGTCATCAATGAAGTGATCGCCCGGGGCGTCTGTAAGATATTGACTTCCCGTCTGGTGGAATATGGACTGATGTGCGCCTTTACGACTTTTCTTTTTTACAGTATTTTTTACAAGGTCTTTCATCAGAAATTAAAGGATAGCGGTGGGCGGATCTTTGAAGATACGCCGGGAAATCTGGCATTTAGCGATATGCTTTTTGTCATCGTATATCTGGCGACTTTTATGTGTCAGGCGATCTTTGTGGAAAATTCGAACACCTACGACCATGTCAATTATCAGGGGGCAACGGTTGATTTTCTGATCTGTATCCTGCTTCTCTGGGTGCAGCACGGGATCTTGCAGATCCGCAATATCAACCAGGAAAAAGAGATCGTTGAGCACCTTTTGTATGAGAGAAAACGTCAGTATGAACTTTCCAGGGAAAATATCGAGACTATCAATCACAAGTGCCATGACCTCAAGCATCAGATCCGCGCTTTAGAACAAGTCAGCGAGAGCGAGCGCAGTGACTATATCCGGGAATTGGAGGAGGCTATCGGTATCTATGATGCTGTTGTCGAGACCGGAAATGAGGTTGTCAATACGATTATTTCCGAAAAGACCCTGATCTGCGGCAGGCGTGACATCCGCCTGTCCTGTATGGTGGACGCCAGTCATCTGGATTTTATGTCGACACTGGATATTTATGCACTGCTGGGAAACGCTCTGGACAATGCCATCGAAAATGTCAGCAAGTATAAGGATACCGACAAACGTATCATCAGTCTGACCATCCGTGCCGTAGGTGATTTCCTCAGTATCCAGATCAACAATTATTGTGAGGAAAAAGTGGTTTTCGCGGACGGACTTCCGATCACGACCAAGCGAAACAAAGATTATCACGGCTTTGGTATGAAGAGTATGCGTCATATCGCAAAAAAATACGGCGGATCCATGGCGACTTCGGTAGCCGATAATATGTTTACCTTACAGATCTTACTGCCTATGCCGGCGGAATTTTTGCGCCTTTATAAAGAGGCAGAGAGCAGATAAAAATGCCAAATATGTCAGAAATCGGTCAGATGTGCCAGACCCATTGTGGGGTCTGGCTTTTTTTATTATGGTAAGCATAGAAAACATGAGCGTATGCTCAAAAGGAGGAGGAAACAATGAAGACAAAACCATTTAGCAAAACAAAGTCCATTGTGACTTATGTTGTGTGTGGTGTATTGATCGTTGCACTTGCCATCGGCAATTATTATGCATCTTTGTATAAAGATCTGATCACGGTCTACACCAGTGGTTCCGATGTGGTTACGACAGATGAATCTGCAAAAGTCTGCCAGACCATTGAGGAAGAGGGCATGGTCCTTTTGAAAAATGAGGACGGACTTCCATTAAAAGAAGGTGCAAAGGTATCTCTGTTCGGACAGGATTCTGTAGACTTTGTCTATGGTGGTTCCGGTTCCGGCTCGGTGGACACATCCCTTGCCCTGAATCTGAAAGAGGCGATGGAGGCATCCGGTTTTGAAGTCAATGAGACACTCTGGGATTTTTATGACAGTGGTGCCGGAAAAGACTACCGCAAGAGTGTGCCGGATGAGACCGGTGCCGGCGAGTTTGCCGTAAATGAAGTGCCGGCAGATGTTTATACGGATGAAGTCAAAGCAAGTTTTAAAGATTACAATGATGCAGCCGTAGTAAGCATCGGACGAAGCGGTGGAGAAAGTGCAGATATCCCGACTGAGCCACTGGCAAGTGGTTACAAATATCTGGAACTGGATCAGAATGAGAGAGATATGCTGACCATGGCTTGTCAGAACTTTGATAATGTTATCGTGCTTATCAATGCAAACAATGCTATGGAACTGGGCTTTTTAGACGAGGAAGCCTACAAGAATGTCAAGGCTTGTGTCTGGGTCGGCGGTGTCGGACAGGAAGGTATCAAGGCAGTAGCAGAGGCGATTGCCGGAAAGACCAACTTCTCAGGACATTTGGCAGATACCTATGCTTATGATTCTCTGAGCGCGCCGTCTGCTGAGAATATCGGCGATTTCACCATCACAAACAGTGATGTGACAAACGGCAACAAGTATATCGTATATTCTGAGGGCATCTATGTTGGCTATCGTTATTATGAGACACGCTATGAAGATGCTGTGATGGGAAGCGGCAATGCAGGCGATTATGACTATGCATCGACCGTACAGTTCCCATTTGGTTATGGTCTTTCCTATACCGATTTCAAATGGTCTGACTATGCCGTAGAGGATAAGGGCGATACATACGAAGTCAGTGTGACCGTAAAGAATACCGGTGATGTGGCAGGCAAGGATGTCGTAGAAGTCTATATGCAGTCACCATATACCGATTATGACAAGGAAAACGGTATTGAAAAATCAGCCGTAGAACTGGTCGGATTTACAAAGACCGATTCCATCGAACCGGGCAAAGACCAGACCGTTACCGTATCGGTGGATAAAGAAGTCATGAAAGCCTATGATGCCGCAAATGCAAAGACCTATGTGGTAGATGCCGGAGATTATTACTTTACGGCAGCAGGCGATGCGCATGAGGCACTCAATAATATCTTGGCAGCCAAGGGCTATACCACAGAAAATGGTATGGATGCAGACGGCAATGCGGATATGACTTATAAGACGACCGTAGATACCTTGGATACTACAACTTATGCAAAATCTACGGAAACAGGAAATGACATCACAAATCAGTTTGATGATGTAGATATCCGTTACTATGACGATTCTTTCACTTATCTGACAAGAAGTGATTGGAGCGGATCTTTCCCAGGCACTTATGCAGACGGTAATATGACTGCAAGTGATGCCATGCTTTCTGACCTGCAATGGGATCGAAGCGATGATGTGGTGAATGACGGAAGTTCTATGCCGGAATTTGAGCAGGAAAGTGATAAAAAGGTATCTGACGCAAAGGATGCATCTTATGATGATGAGATCTGGTCAGAACTTGTCAGTGCATTATCCGCAGATCGTGCCATGCAACTGGTACGTCAGGGTGGATATGCAACCATTCAGGCAGATGATATCGGACTTCCGGCAACCACAGATAAAGATGGTACTGCCGGTATTTCCGGAACATTGGTCGGTGGACAGAGTGCTATGGCATATCCGGTAGAGGCAGTGATGGCTTGCACCTGGAATACAGATCTTTTGTATGAGATGGGACTCAGCCTCGGCGAGGATTCCATCAACACAGGTGTTGCCGGCTGGTATGCACCGGGCGTTGACATTCATCGTTCTCCATACAGTGGACGTAACTTTGAATACTTCTCAGAGGACGGATTCCTTTCCGGTCAGTTGGCAGGAAATGAAGTCAAAGGAGCAAGAGAAAAAGGCGTTATCACTTATATGAAGCATTTTGCCTTAAACGATCAGGAAACCAACCGTTATGGCGGTGCCATGTTTGCCAATGAGCAGTCTATCCGTGAGATCTACTTAAAGGGATTTGAAGATACGGTAAAAATTGGAAATTCCAACGCAGCCATGGCGGGTATGAACCGTATCGGTGCCCGTTGGGTCGGCGCACACAAGGGACTTATGACCAATGTGCTCCGTGGCGAATGGGGATTTGAAGGTATGGTCATCACAGACCAGGCTTCCGTACCGGCAATGTTCTATCAGGATATTGTATCCGGTCTTGCAGCAGGAACGGACCTGTGGCTGAACACCAACAAGAGTTACTGGGCACTGGATGCTTATGCAGAAGAAGATGGAAGCACGACAGATTGGACATCCAATGCGACTGTTATGAATAATGTAGCGCGTGCTGCTAAAAATGTGATCTATGCCGTTGGCACATCAAATGCTATGGATACAGTTTCCGATGACGGAACGGTAGCAAGCCAGAAGGCTCCATGGGAGATCGCACTGATAATCTTAGATATTATTGTCTTTGGCATCTGCGGACTTTTGATCATCCTGACCAGCATCCGCTGGGCAAAATATGCAAAGACATTGCCAAAGCAGGAAGAAGAAGGAGATGATATTGTGAAGAAGAATAAAGTTGTTGTTTTAGTGATCGTCGCAGTGATCGTTGGTCTTTTGGCAGGCGGACTGGGCGTTAAGTTCCTTGGAGGATCCAAGTCTTCCGGCAATGCTACAGGTAGCGCATCCGCAGATGATGCTACAGCAGGTGGAAATATCTACATTTATGGTGAAGGTAAGGACAATGCCAACAATGGAACTGATTATGATGAGTATCAGTTGACCTTAAATGAGGATGGTACTTATGAGATGGTCATGACCGAAGCAACCTATGGTTATGATATGCTTCTGGCACATACTTCCGTAACGACTTATGGAACTTATGAAAAAGGTGATTCTTCTAACGGTGCAACTCCATGTACCTTGTCTGAGGCAAGCAGGATTGTTTACAATTCTTACTCTGATATCGGTGGCTACAACTTATCTTACGATACCGACAGCATCGACGAATATCCGATCGAACTGCCGGGCGGCATCATGACAGAAAAGGAAGATTTCTTTGCACAGTACGGTGCTGAGAGAACGGCTTATCTGGATGATGCAAATCCAAGCCAGATGTCTTTTGAAGAGTAATCAGAACCTAATCAAAAAGGGTGTCGCTTTCCTATGGCGATACCCTTTTCTTTTACAAAAATAGAAACATAAGTACAAACGAATAAGTGCGGAATGGTTTATTCTGACTGAGAAAGCAAAGTGCAATTTATGACGCAAAAGATACAGATTGTGCCATAAAGATAGCAGGGGCGTGAAAACATGTTATGATAGCATCAACAAAGAGTATGAGAGGAAGAAGGATATGTTACAGTATCAGGCAATAATTTCCAAAATGACACTGGAGGAAAAGGCATCCATGATGTCAGGGCAGGATACCTGGCGTACCAAGGATTATAAGAAACTGGGCATCCCTGCCATGTTCTTATCGGATGGTCCGCACGGACTTCGTAAGCAGGCGGGGGCAGGAGACCATCTGGGGCTCAATGCATCCCTGCCGGCGACCTGTTTTCCGACAGCAGCGACCATGGCGAACAGTTGGGACGAGTCGCTGGGAGAACAACTGGGGCAGTGCCTGGGCGAAGAGGCAGCAGCCCTTGGCGTAAACATGGTACTTGGACCGGGGCTGAATATGAAGCGCAGCCCACTCTGCGGACGTAATTTTGAATATTTTGCAGAGGATCCCTATCTGGCAGGAAAGATGGCTGCGGCATATATCCGAGGCATCCAGAGCAAAGGTGTAGCAGCCTGTCCAAAGCACTTCGCGGCAAATTCACAGGAAGAGCGTCGTATGGCGATGGATTCTGTGGTGGACGAACGAACCTTCCGCGAACTCTATACGACAGGATTTGAGATCGCGGTCAAAGAGGGCAAGGCAAAGGGCATTATGACCGCCTACAATCAGATCAACGGTACTTATGCAAATGAGAGTAGGCATTTGCTGGGCGACATACTGTATGGTGAGTGGCAGTATGACGGCATGGTCGTGTCGGATTGGGGCGGAAGTAATGATCACGTTGAGGGCGTGCGACAGGGATCGCATCTGGAAATGCCTTCCACTGGAAAGATGGGAGCAAAGCAGATCATTCGTGCCGTGCAGGAGGGACGTCTGGATGAGGAGATCCTGGATCAGCGCGTGGATCAACTACTGCGTGTGGTCTCTGCCACACATGAGGCAACAGAGCAGAATGAGGGTAAAGGATTTGATGTCAAAAAGCATCATGACTTTGCCAGAAAGGCTGCGGCACAGAGTATTGTCCTTTTGAAAAATGAGGGAAAGATCCTGCCGCTTTCTCAAGATAAGACGCTTGCAGTGATCGGAGATTTTGCCAAGACACCGCGTTATCAGGGCGCAGGCTCCTCTCTGGTCAATCCGACCAAAGAGCCGGAAAATATGCTGGATCTGATCGCAAATTATCCGGTCAATTATCTGGATTATGCCAGAGGATATGTACGCAACAAAAAGACCGATGCGAGACTTTTGGAAGAAGCAAAAGAACTGGCAAAACGCGCAGATATCGTCTTGCTTTGCGTGGGATTGGATGAGATCAGCGAGTCGGAAGGTCTGGATCGTACCCATATGCGTATGCCGCAGGCACAGATCGAATTGATCGAAAAAGTATCGGCGGTCAACAAAAATGTGGTTGTTGTCCTATCTGCCGGATCTTCGGTGGAAATGCCTTGGGCAGACCAGGTGGCTGCGATCGTCCATGGCTATCTGGGCGGACAGGCAGGCGCATCTGCCATGCTGGATGTCCTGACCGGAGCGACCTGTCCGAGTGGCAAGTTAAATGAGACCTATGCATACAGTCTGGAGGATGTGGCAAGCACATCCTATTATCCTGCCATCGAGCGCAGCAGTGAGTACCGCGAAGGTCTTTATATGGGATACCGCTATTTTGATACGGTTGGAACTAAGGTACGTTTCCCATTCGGCTTTGGACTCAGTTATACGACCTTTGCCTATAGTGATCTGGCGGTCAATGACAATGGCGTGACCTTTACCATCACCAATACAGGAGAGTGCGACGGAGCAGAAATTGCCCAGATGTATGTCGGGCATGAGCGCAGCCGTTTGTTTGGACCGAAAAAGGAATTAAAAGGCTTTACCAAGGTCTTTTTGAAAAAGGGAGAAAGCCGTCAGGTGACGATCCCATTTGATGATAAGACCTTCCGCTACTACAATGTAAAGACGGATGGCTGGGAAGTTGAGGGCGGCTCTTATCAGATCTACATTGGAGCCAGCGTGGCGGATATCCGTCTGCGCGGGGAAGTACAAAAGGAGTCTTCCGGGGCAGAACTGCCATACGATATGGAGCGCCTGCCGTCCTATGCAAGTGGTCAGGTAAAGACGGTATCGGATGAGGAATATGCTTATCTGTATGGGCGCGAACTGCCGCCAGCCAAGTGGGATACTTCGGGCAAATTGGATAAAAACGACGCCATTTGCCAGATGTATTATGCCAAGTCTTATCTTGCCAGATTTATCTGTTTTATCTTGCGCAGTATCAAAAAGGCAAGTGAGAAAAAAGGAAAACCAAATCTAAATATTTTGTTTATTTACAATATGCCTTTCCGTGGGCTTTCCAAGATGACCGGAGGAGCCATGAACGAGGGCATGATCGATGGACTGGTGGAGATGGTCAACGGCAGAGGTTTGATCGGGCTGGGACATTTCCTGGCAGCAATTTTCAAGGGATAAAGGAGTAAAGTATGAACGCAATTAAGAGTGCATGGGCAGGATTTGCCGAAGAACATCCGGGAGCATCCAAATGGATCCGCGAGGGTGGTTTGTTTGTGATCGTCAGCAATCTGATCACGGTATTAAAGTATTTGATGTTATTGTTTTTGCCATTGGCATTTGCCGGACTGCCAAAGGTTGATTTTGGATTTCCGGGGATTGATATTACCCTGTTTGGAGAGACGTTCAAGTGGAATATTATCGGATATGATGCCCAGCACGGAGGACTGCCATATTTCTGCGCTTATATGGTAGCCATGGTGCTCGGCGAATGCATCAACTTCCCGATCCAGAGAAGTTTTGTTTTCCGCAGTAAGGGTAATATCTGGTATCAGGGACTCTGGTATCTGATCGCATTTTGTATCGTTACCTGTATCGTTAATTCCATCAACTGTATCTGGGTTGCCGTGGCAGCACTCTTTGTACCGGATTGGCTTTACAATATCGGAACGACTGTCTTAAACGGTGGCGTTTCCATGGTGGTATTCTTCTTCGTGAATAAGATCATTTTCCCGGAGGGAGAAGCCAAGAATAACTAAGTATTTCTCATTAAATCCTTTCCTTATATAGGGCGGTATCTTCGGATGCCGCCCGTTTTTGTGTTATCTTCGTCGTATTTTCCTGTATAAATTTCATACGAAATATTGCGAAAACACAGGCGATATCGTATGATAGTTGCAAGAAACTTTTGGATAAAACGAGATAAAAGAGGGGTTAGCATGACATTACAGGAAAAGCAGTTAGGAGAAAAGAACCGGACCGGATTTATTGTTGGCATGATCATCACAGGAGCACTCTTGATATCGTCCTTTACGGGCATGATCGATGTGGGGTTTGATGCCAAGGGTATCGTCGCACTTTTTGCAGGAGTGATAGCCATGGTGGTACAGGTTGTTGCTTATCGAAAGTTTAAGTATCAGGACATTTTCTACCATTTCAGTTGTTATTCTGTTTTTCTTTATTATGTGATCGAATTGTTTACAGGCGGCATTTTTATGCGCTATGTTGTTGTATTTCCGATCGCGGTTCTGGTACTTATGTACCGCAAGGTCAAATTGGTAAAAGTAGGTACCTTTTTTGCCATTGTCATCAATATAGCGTTTGATATTTTTTATGCCATGCATTATGGCTTGAGTGGGATGCAGGAAGATGTGGGCTACCAGTTGGCAGCGATCGTTGTTGCGGCAGCATCAGAACTCTTAGTCTGCGCACAATGGGAGAGACATCAGACGGAGACCTATGAGGAAATCCGGGAGCGCACGGCAAGACAGGCAAGTATTGCAAAAGAGATCATGGAGCATTCCGAGGAATTGAGCGAGCAGTTCGATCAGGCAATGGAAGTTTCCCAGATGTTAAATGAAAGCATGGATAGCAGTCATACTTCAGTCAATGAGATCGCAGACAGTACCAGACTTACGGCAGAAGCCATTGAGTCACAGACTGCCCAGACCATGGATATCCAGAATATCTTAGAAAAGGTGGAAGAACAGGCACACCGGATGAATGAACTGTCACAGACGACCGCACAGGCGGTAGAAGAGGGCGTTGATCTGGTCAATGCATTGGAGGAGCAGGCAAAGGTGATCGCCTCTGTCAATCGTGAAGCCGGTGTTTCCACCAACAATCTGAACGATCGCATCAAGGAAGTGGATGCCATTACAGAGACCATTCTTGGTATTTCTTCTCAGACCAATCTGTTAGCACTCAATGCTTCTATTGAGGCGGCAAGGGCAGGAGAAGCAGGCAAGGGCTTTGCCGTTGTGGCAGATGAGATCCGCAAACTTTCTGAGGAGACCAAGGAAGCGACCGAACAGATCGGTGCCATCATCAGCAAACTGACGACAGAAGTCGGCGCGGCAACGCAGAGCATGGCAAAATCAACAGATTATGCAGAACGCCAGAATGAAAAGATCTTATCTACAGGAGATAAGTTGAACAGCATCCAGACCAATACCCAGGAACTCAACGAGAGTGTTAGCCATGTGACGACTTCCGTAGAGCATGTCCTGACGGCGAATACAAAGATTACGGACAGTATTGCCAATTTATCCGCTACATCCCAAGAAGTGGCGGCATCCTCAGACAATGCCCTGTCGCTCAGTGATCATAGTATGGCGACCTTGCAGGACATGAACCGCAATCTGGAAAAGATAGCGGAGATCTCGCAGGCGATGCGGGAAGCGGCGCAGGAATAGTAGTTTTTGAAATAGGACGGATACGAAAGTTACAGGAATTAGGGCTTTCGTATCTGTTTTTTTGTGCATAAAAATCCATTTTTTATGCAATCTTCTTATTGAAATGCATATGTAAATACTTTATTATAGTAAAGTATAGACTCTTCTATGAAATGTGGTGTTTTTGCCACACAATATAGGGGATGTGCTCGTAGCAAGGAGGACATAAAGTAATATGGAATACAAAGTAGGCGTCATCAGTGGTGACGGAATCGGACCGGAAATTGTTTCGGAAGCAAAGAAAGTCTTGAATCGTATCTGTCAGGTTTATGGACATACGTTTCATTATGAAGATATTTTGATGGGAGGCTGCTCTATTGATGCAACCGGCGTACCGCTGACGGATGAGGCGATCGCGGCAGCAAAGGCATCGGATGCCGTATTGATGGGATCGATCGGTGGCAATACCGCGACTTCTCCATGGTATAAACTGGCACCGGAACTCAGACCGGAAGCAGGACTTTTGAAACTGCGTAAGTCTTTAAATTTATTTGCAAACCTAAGACCGGCATATCTGTATGAGGAGTTAAAGGCAGCCTGCCCGCTCCGTGATGATATTATCGGTGATGGATTTGACATGATGATCATGCGTGAGTTGACCGGAGGTCTTTATTTCGGCGAGAGAAGCACAGAGGAAGTAGACGGTGTCCTGACAGCGCATGATTCGCTTACATACAACGAAAACGAGATCAGACGTATCGCAAAGCGTGGCTTTGATATTGCAATGAAGCGCCGCAGGAAAGTGACCAGTGTTGACAAGGCAAATGTTTTGGATTCTTCCCGTTTGTGGCGTAAAGTCGTAGAGGAAGTGGCAAAGGATTACCCGGAAGTCACTTATGAGCATATGCTGGTCGACAACTGCGCAATGCAGTTAGTCAAAGATCCAAAGCAGTTTGATGTGATCTTAACGGAAAACATGTTTGGAGATATCTTATCCGATGAAGCCAGTATGGTGACAGGATCCATCGGTATGCTTTCATCCGCAAGTTTAAATGAGACCAAGTTTGGTCTTTATGAACCGTCCGGCGGATCTGCACCGGATATTGCAGGAAAGGGTATTGCCAATCCGATCGCGACCATACTGAGTGCAGCCATGATGCTCCGCTACAGTTTTGATCTGGATAGGGAGGCAGATGCCATTGAACAGGCTGTCAAATCTGCCCTTCACGATGGCTATCGCACCATCGACATCATGCCTCGCGAAGGCGAATCCATGGAAGGCATCACACAGGTCGGAACCGCCGAGATGGGTGATCTGATCTGCCGCTATATCGTGGAGTAAGTAAAGGAAGAATTATCATTTTTTAGTATATGCAGCCGGATGATAAGGGGCGATTGTTTGATTTCAAATAGCACTTGACGACTAAGTTCGAACTGCACGGATGTTTGTTCTCACTAAGGGTCAAGTACGCATCGCACGTAAGATGCCATC
>CAVGHS010000008.1:0-13803 GCA_963629085.1 bacterium | reverse complement strand
GCTCATAGCAGAACGAGAGTGTGTCCGATATGGATAACTACGCATCAAGGAAACGTCAGATGAAATAAGCATTAGGTAAAGGAGAAAAGATGAGAAGCGACAATGTAAAGAGCGGCATGCAGCAGGCACCGCATCGAAGCCTATTTAATGCCTTAGGCTTCACCGAAGAAGAAATGAAAAAACCAATGGTAGGTATCGTTAGTTCCTACAACGAGATCGTACCGGGACATATGAATCTGGATAAGATCGTCAATGCCGTAAAACTCGGCGTAGCAGAAGCCGGTGGTGTTCCGGTCGTATTTCCGGCTATCGCAGTCTGTGATGGTATTGCCATGGGACATTCCGGCATGAAGTATTCTCTGGTCACCAGAGACCTGATCGCTGATTCTACCGAGTGTATGGCTTTGGCACATCAGTTTGATGCCCTGGTCATGGTTCCGAACTGTGATAAAAACGTACCGGGACTTTTGATGGCGGCAGCCCGTGTCAATGTTCCGACCGTGTTTGTTTCCGGCGGTCCGATGCTGGCAGGTCACGTCAAAGGACAGAAGCGTTCTTTGTCATCCATGTTTGAAGCCGTTGGTGCTTATGAAGCAGGCACTATGACCGAAGATGACGTGAGAGAATATGAGGAAAAGGTCTGCCCGACCTGCGGTTCCTGCTCCGGTATGTACACCGCCAACTCTATGAACTGTCTGACCGAGGCTCTTGGTATGGGACTTGGCGGCAACGGTACGATCCCGGCTGTTTATTCCGAGAGAATCAAACTTGCCAAGCATGCGGGTATGGCAGTCATGGAAATGTATCGCAAGGACATCCGTCCAAGAGATATCATGACAAAGGAAGCCATCATCAATGCCTTGACGGTAGATATGGCACTTGGTTGTTCTACCAACTCTATGCTGCATTTGCCGGCAATCGCACATGAAGTTGGATTTGACTTTGATATTTCCTATGCAAATCCGATCAGTGAAAAGACCCCGAACCTCTGCCATCTGGCTCCGGCAGGTCCTACTTATATGGAAGACCTCAACGAGGCGGGCGGTGTTTACGCCGTCATGAAGGAACTGGCAGATATCGGACTTCTCAACACAGACTGCATGACAGTGACCGGTAAGACGGTGGGAGAAAATATCAAAGATGCTGTAAATAAAAATCCGGAAGTCATCCGTCCGGTTGACAATCCATATTCCAAGACCGGCGGACTTGCCGTATTAAAGGGAAATATCGCACCGGATGGCGGTGTTGTAAAGCGCTCTGCGGTTGTGGACGAAATGCTGGTACATTCCGGACCGGCAAGAGTTTTTGATTGCGAAGAAGATGCCATTGCAGCCATCAAGGGCGGCAAGATCGTTGACGGCGATGTGGTCGTTATTCGCTACGAAGGACCAAAGGGTGGTCCTGGTATGAGAGAAATGTTAAATCCGACTTCTGCGATCGCAGGTATGGGACTTGGATCTACCGTTGCCCTGATCACGGACGGACGTTTCTCCGGTGCATCCAGAGGTGCATCCATCGGACATATTTCACCGGAGGCAGCCGTAGGCGGACCAATCGCACTTGTGGAAGAAGGCGATATTATTTCCATTGATATTCCAAACATGACGATCCATATGGAAGTCTCTGACGAAGAACTTGCTAAGAGAAAAGCCGCTTGGCAGCCGAGAGAGCCAAAGATCAAAGAAGGCTATCTGAGACGTTATGCAGCACAGGTTACCTCAGGTAACATGGGCGCTATCTTAAAACAGCCGGAATAAGTCGAAAGAAAAGGGGAAGAATCATGGAACTGACAGGAGCACAGATCGTTATTGAGTGCTTGAAGGAGCAAAAGGCAGACACCGTTTTCGGTTATCCGGGCGGTGCGATCTTAAATGTTTATGATGAATTATATAAGCACAGTGATGAGATCCATCATGTGCTGACATCCCATGAGCAGGGAGCGAGCCATGCAGCGGATGGCTACGCAAGAAGTACAGGTAAGGTGGGCGTCTGTCTGGCAACGAGCGGACCGGGGGCGACCAACCTTGTCACCGGTATTGCGACGGCACAGATGGATTCGGTGCCTATGGTTGCCATTACCTGTAATGTTACCGTACCGCTTCTGGGAAAGGATAGTTTTCAGGAAGTGGACATTGCCGGCATTACCATGCCGATCACAAAGCACAATTTTATCGTAAAAGATGTAACAAAACTTGCCGATACCATGCGCCGTGCCTTTACGATTGCAAAGACCGGCAGACCGGGACCGGTACTTGTGGATATTCCAAAGGATGTGACCGGTGCTAAGTGTGAGTATACTTATAAAGAGGCAGAACCGGTCGGACGCGTGACAAAGGATCTGACAGAGGAAGCACTGGAAAGAGCCGTATCCCTGATCGAGGCAGCCGAAAAGCCTTACATATTTGTCGGTGGCGGAGCCGTCATCAGTGACGCCGCAGAAGAATTAGCCGAGTTTGTATCCCTTGTGGATGCGCCGGTATGCGATACTTTGATGGGCAAGGGTGCTTTTGATGGCACGCAAGATGCCTACACGGGTATGCTTGGTATGCATGGAACCAAGGCATCCAATCTGGGTGTCAGTGAGTGTGATCTCTTGATCGCCGTCGGATCGCGTTTTAGCGACCGTGTCCTGGGCAATCCAAAGACTTTTGCAAGCAATGCCAAATTATTACAGTTTGATGTGGATCCGGCAGAGATCAACAAAAATGTCATTGCGACCGCAGAAGTGATCGGGGATATCAAGGAGATCTTAAAACGGATCAATCCAATGTTAAAGAAGCAGGATCACAGCGACTGGATGGCACATGTGATGGATCTGAAAGAAACATATCCGGCAACTTATTGTACGGATGGCTTATCCGGTCCATTTGTGGTAGAAGAGATCTATCGCCAGACCAGGGGCGATGCCATCATGGTGACCGAGGTAGGACAGCATCAGATGTGGACAGCGCAGTATTATAAATATGCAAAGCCACACAGACTCCTGACTTCGGGTGGACTTGGAACTATGGGCTACGGTCTTGGAGCAGCCATCGGCGCACAGATCGGAAATCCGGATAAACAGGTCGTCAATGTGGCAGGTGATGGATGCTTCCGTATGAACATGAATGAGGTTGCAACAGCGGTGCGTGAGCAGTTGCCTTTGATCGAGGTGGTCATCAACAACCATGTACTTGGTATGGTGCGCCAGTGGCAGACCTTATTCTACGACAGGAGATATTCATCCACCGTCTTAAATGATGGTGTGGATTTTGTAAAACTGGCAGAAGCCATGGGGGCTACCGGACTTCGTGTGACCAGCAAGGAAGAATTTAGTCAAGCCTTTGCAAAAGCACTGACCATGAAAACACCGGTAGTGATCGATTGTGTGATCAACTGCGATGACAAGGTATGGCCAATGGTCGCACCGGGTGCACCGATCAGTGATTGTTTTGATGACAAAGATATAGAAAAGAAAGGAATGTAAAAATGAGCAGAGTGTACAATTTTTCAGCAGGACCTGCGGTACTTCCGGAAGAGGTACTGAAAGAAGCAGCAGACGAGATGATGGATTACAGAGGATGTGGAATGTCCGTGATGGAAATGTCGCACCGCTCGAAGGTCTTTGACGATATCATCAAAGAGGCAGAGACAGATCTTCGTGATCTGATGCAGATTCCTGACAATTACAAGGTACTGTTCTTACAGGGCGGTGCTTCTCAGCAGTTTGCAGCCATCCCAATGAATTTGATGAAAAACCGCAAAGCAGGCTACATTGTGACAGGACAGTGGGCAAAGAAGGCTTTTGCAGAGGCAAAGATCTATGGCGAGGCAGTGGAGTTGGCATCATCGGCAGATCAGACATTCTCCTATATCCCGGATTGCTCGGATCTGGATATTCCTGAAGATCTGGATTATGTGTACATCTGTGAAAATAATACTATTTATGGCACAAAGTATAAGACTTTGCCAAATACCAAGGGACACACCTTAGTTGCGGATGTTTCTTCCTGCTTCTTATCTGAGCCGGTAGACGTGAGCAAGTATGGCGTGATCTATGGTGGCGTACAGAAGAATATCGGACCGGCAGGCGTGGTCATTGTGATCATCCGTGAGGATCTGATCCGCGATGATGTGCTTCCGGGTACACCTACCATGCTCAAGTACAAGACGCAGGCAGATGCCGATTCCTTATACAACACACCGCCATGCTACGGTATTTACATCTGTGGCAAGGTATTCAAATGGTTAAAGAAGATGGGCGGTCTTTCTGTTATGAAGGAACGCAATGAAGAAAAGGCAAAGATCCTTTATGATTTCTTAGATCAGAGCAAACTCTTCAAGGGAACCGTTCGTAAGGAAGACCGGTCTCTTATGAATGTACCGTTTGTGACCGGCGATGCAGATCTGGATGCCAAGTTCGTAGCCGAGGCAAAGGCAGCAGGTTTTGAAAATCTGAAAGGTCACCGCAGCGTTGGCGGTATGCGTGCTTCTATCTATAATGCTATGCCGAAAGAGGGCGTAGAGGCGCTGGTTGCTTTCATGAAGAAGTTTGAAGAAGAAAATGCATAAATTGTAAAGGAGAGAGTTGTTATGTTTTCATATCATTGCCTGAATCCGATCGCTGAGGTTGGATTGGATCAGTTTTCAACCGATTACAAAAAGGTGGAGGCAGCGGAGTCTGCCGATGCTATCTTAGTCAGAAGTGCAGCCATGCACGATATGGAGTTTGGTGACAATTTGCAGGCGATCGCAAGAGCGGGCGCCGGTGTCAACAACATTCCACTGGAGCGCTGCGCAAAGGAAGGTATCGTGGTATTTAACACACCCGGTGCAAATGCCAATGGCGTCAAGGAACTTGTCTTTGCCGGTATGCTGTTAGCATCCCGTGATATTGTCGGCGGTATTGAATGGGTCAGATCCCAAAGCGGCGAGGCTGATATCGCAAAGATGGCGGAAAAGCAGAAAAAGGCATATGCAGGTACCGAACTTGCCGGTAAGAAACTGGGCGTGATCGGTCTGGGAGCCATCGGTGTCAAAGTTGCCAATGCGGCAACTCATCTTGGCATGGATGTCTATGGATATGATCCGTATATTTCTGTGCAGGCGGCTTGGAATCTGAGCCGTTCCGTAAAGCATATTGATGCCGTGGAAGACATCTACAAGGAATGTGATTTTATTACTATCCATGTACCGCTGATGGATGCGACCAGACAGATGATCAATAAGTCTGCCATCCAGATGATGAAAAAGGATGTCATTATCTTAAATTTTGCCAGAGATCTGCTGGTAGATGAGCAGGCTGTCTTAGACGGCATTGCAGCAGGAAAGATCCGCAAGTATGTATCTGATTTCCCAAATCCGACGACAGCCGGACAGGATGACGTGATCGTCATTCCGCATCTGGGAGCATCTACCGCCGAGGCAGAGGACAATTGTGCGATCATGGCAGTGCAGGAGATTTCCGATTACATGGAAAACGGAAATATCACACATTCCGTCAATTATCCGGATTGCCAGATGGGTATCTGCCAGACGGCAGGACGTATCGCACTTTTGCACTACAATCGTCAGGGTGTGATCGCGCAGTACACGACCATTCTTGGCGATGCCAATATCAACGTTTCCGATATGACCAATAAGACCAGAGGGGATTTTGCGTATGCTCTGCTTGACATTGATGCGCCGGTAACACCGGAAGTTGTCGAGAAACTGGATGCGATCGAAGATATGATCCGTGTACGCGTTGTAAAATAAGCATTTCGATCTTACATAGGTATAGAAAAAGAAAGCAGGAGAGCAGCATTTTTTTGTTGCTCTCCCTTGTGGTTTTAGCGAGACTGTTGTAACATGGCAGAGGAAGTATTTTCATTTTTTTATAAAGATAATATATAGAAAGCATAGGGAAGATATATGATTTTAATGTCACAGGTATTATCCGATAATCTGATCAAAAATCTGGACGAAGGTGTCATGAAAAGTTGGCTGCAATCCGTCCTGCCATCGGTCTTGGGATTTTTCTGGAGCGTGGTCTTAGCGCTCTTGGTCGCCTATATCGGTGGAAAGATCATTGGTATGGTGCGAAAGATGTTCGTAAAGTCTTTGCACCGCAGAAATGCTGAGGAAGGTGTCTGCCAGTTTGCAGATCAGGTCTTAAAGTATTTCCTCTGGATCGTTGTGATCGTCATCATCTTGAGTTTATTTGGATTTACGGCATCCTCTTTAGCCGCAGCCGTGGCATCCCTTGGTGTGACCGCCGGTCTTGCCTTGCAGGGAAGCCTTTCCAATTTTGCCGGAGGGCTGCTCATTTTGGTACTGCATCCTTTCCGTGTGGGCGATTATATCATTGAAGACACACATAAGAATGAGGGAACGGTCATTGAGATCAGTGTATTTTATACAAAATTGCGCACAATTGATAATAAGATCATTGTCATTCCAAACGGTACACTTGCCAATAACAGTCTGACCAATGCGACCAAGAGCGACCGCAGGCAGATGGATCTGGTCGTGCCGATCGGTTATGACGCAGACATCAAAAAGGCAAAGGATATCTTGATGGAACTGGTGGAGGCAGAGGATAGACGTCTGCCGGAGGAGGTCAATGTCTTTGTCAAGGAATTGGGGGCAAGTTCTGTGGATCTGGGACTTCGCTTCTGGGTGCCGACCGATCAGTATTGGCCGGTGCGCTGGCAGTTGTTGGAGGATATCAAGATCCGCTTTGATGCGGAAGGAATCTCCATTCCGTTCCAGCAGGTTGATGTCAATATCAAACAATAAGATAAGGATTTTTACATAAAATAGAGTATGGGAGGAAAACAAATATGCATAAGGCGTATGAGTTGATCAAAGAAGAAAATCTGGGGGACTTAAATTCCAAGGGCTATGTCCTGCGCCACAAGAAAAGTGGGGCGCATATCAGTCTGATCGAAAATGATGATGACAATAAGGTGTTTTATATTGCTTTTCGCACACCGCCAAAGGATTCTACCGGTGTGGCACATATCATTGAACATACCGTGCTTTGTGGTTCGGACAAATATCCGCTCAAGGATCCTTTTGTGGAACTGGTCAAAGGTTCCATGAACACCTTCTTAAATGCCATGACTTACCCGGATAAGACCGTTTATCCGGTAGCAAGCTGCAACGATCAGGATTTTAAGAACCTGATGGATGTTTATATGGATGCCGTTTTTCATCCAAACATCTATCATGACCCGGAGATCTTTATGCAGGAAGGCTGGCATTATGAACTGGAAAGCCGTGAGGATGATCTGACCATCAACGGTGTTGTTTATAATGAAATGAAGGGAGCCTTTTCTTCCCCAGATGACGTGGTCAACCGCGAGATCTTAAACTCCCTGTTTCCGGACAATACCTACAGTGTGGAGTCGGGCGGAGATCCAAAGGTCATACCGGAACTGACCTACGAGGATTTTCTGGGATTTCATAAGAAATATTATCATCCATGCAATTCTTATATCTATCTGTATGGAAATATGGATATGGACGAGCGGCTGGACTATCTGGATCGCGAGTATTTGTCCAAGTATGACAAGATCGAGGTGGATTCGGAGATCAAAAAGCAGGAGCCTTTCACCCGCCCGCGTGTGGTAGATAAGACCTATCCGATCTCCTCAGCAGAGGATGAAAGAGATGCAACCTATCTGGCATACACCTTTGTCATCAGTGATGCACTGGACCAGGAATTATATCAGGCATTTGATGTCTTGGAGTATGCGCTTTTCAGTTCCCCGGGTGCGCCTGTGCGTACGGCACTTTTGGAAAAGGGAATCGGAAAGGATATCATCGGTTCCTTTGATACCGGTATGTTGCAGCCTATGTTTTCCGTTATGGCGCGCGGTGCCAATCCGGAAGATAAGCAGGCTTTCGTGGATGCCATTCAGGAAGTTTTATTGCATCAGGTAGTAGAGGGCATTGATAAAAAGGCGCTTCTTGCCGGTATCAATGCGTCACAATTCCAGTTCCGCGAGGCTGACTTTGGCAGTTTTCCAAAAGGACTGATCTTTGGTTTACAGTGTATGGATAGTTGGCTTTATGATGAGGATCAGCCATTTGTCCATATGCATGGCATTGATGTCTTAGACGGACTCCGCCAGAAGGTAGATACCGGATATTTTGAAAAACTGATCGAAACCTATCTGCTTGCCAATACCCATGCGTCTGTCCTTATGGTAGAGCCAAAGAAGGGACTTACCACAGAAGCAGAAGAGGAATTGAAAAAGGAACTGGCAGAATATAAGGCAAGTCTATCCGATGACCAGTTGTATGCTCTGGTCGAGCAGACCAAGACCTTGAAAGAGCATCAGCAGGAGCCGTCCTCCAAGGAAGCACTGGAATGTCTGCCTATGTTAAAGAGAAGCGATCTGAAAAGGGAAGCACGCCCGATCGACCTGATCGAAAAAGAGGTCGACGGTATCAAGGTCCTGCATCACAAGGTCTTTAGCAATGGCATTCATTATCTGAATCTGGTCTTTGATGTGTCAGGCATTGGGCAGGAGGAATGGAAGTATCTGTCTCTTTTGAGCCGTATGCTTGGGCTGGTGGATACCAAGAATTATTCCTATGCAGATCTTGCCAATGCAGTCAATATCTATACCGGTGGCATTGGGGCATCCTTAAACGTCTATGATCCGGCTAAGGGCAAGACCCGCTTTATGTGTGAAGTGCGTGCCAAGTTCTTATATGGGCAGGCGGAAAATGCCATCAATCTCATCGAGGAGATCATGTTGCATTCCGACTTTTCGGATGAGAGCCGTATCCGTGAACTGGTGGCTTCCCAGCGTTCCCGTCTGGAAATGCGCATGAGCAGTGCAGGCAATGTGCTTGCGGCAGGACGTGCGATGTCATGTTTTTCCGTACCGGCACTCATCACGGATTCGATCAGTGGTATTGCTTATTATCAGTTTGTCAAAGATCTGGATGAACATTATGAGGAAAAGAAAGACGAGATCCGCAGCAAGTGTCAGGAACTGGTAAAGAAAGTCTTTAGCAAGGATCACCTTTTGGTAAGTTCTACCGGGGACGATCAGGCATTCGCACAGGTAGAGACCTATCTGCCGGGCATTGCAGACCATCTCTTTACCGGCAGTGAGAAAGAAGTAGCACAGGAAATCACATTGACCCGCAAAAAAGAGGGCTTCAAAGATGCCTCTCAGGTACAGTATGTATGCCGTGCCGGCAATTTTACCAAGGACGGTTATGCCTTTAACGGCGCACTCAATATCCTGCGTGTTGCACTTTCTTATGATTATTTCTGGATCAATGTCCGTGTCAAGGGCGGAGCCTATGGCTGCCGCAGTATCTTTGGCATGAATGGAGATACCTACTTTGTGTCATACCGTGATCCGAATCTGGAAAAGACCAATGAGATCTTTGCACATACAGCAGACTATGTACGGGATTTTGATGTGGATGAGCGTGATATGACCAAATACATCATTGGTACGATCAGTGAGATGGATACGCCGCTGACACCGGCACAGCGCGGTACAAGAGCCTTGTCCTGCTATCTGAGAAATTTGACTTTTGAGGAACTGCAGGGCTATCGTGATCAGGTCTTAAATGCCACGGTAGAGGATATCCGTGCGCTGGCACCACTGGTACAGGCGACTATGGATCAGGATTACTTCTGTGTTGTCGGAAACGAGGATACGCTGACGGCGGCAGCAGATATGTTTGACGAATTATATAATTTATACGAATAAGAGTAAGGAGAATTACATGCAAGATAATTTTAAATCAGGTTTTGTCACCATTATCGGACGACCAAATGTTGGAAAGTCTACCCTTATGAACCATCTGATCGGACAGAAGATCGCGATCACTTCCAACAAGCCGCAGACGACCCGCAACCGCATCCAGACGGTCTATACAGACCCGGAGGTGGGGCAGATCGTATTTTTGGATACGCCGGGCATCCATCAGGCATCCAATAAACTGGGCGAGTATATGGTCAGCGTGGCAGAGCATACCATGCAGGATGTGGATGTGATTCTCTGGCTGGTGGAGCCGTCCGATTATATCGGTGGCGGCGACAGACATATCGTAGAGCAGTTACAAAAGACCAAGACTCCGGTCATCCTTGTCATCAACAAGATTGATACGGTAGACCATGATGCGGTCTTTGGTGTGATCGAGGCTTATCGCAAGTTATATGATTTTGCCGAGATCGTGCCGCTTTCTGCCCTGCGCGGAAAGAATTGTAATGTTCTCTTAGACCAGATTTTTAAATATCTGCCTTACGGACCGGCATATTATGATGAGGATGTGGTGACAGACCAGCCACAGCGTCAGATCGTGGCTGAGATCATCCGTGAGAAGGCGCTCCATGCACTTTCCGAGGAAGTGCCGCATGGTATCGCGGTATCCATCGATCAGATGAAATGGCGCGAGGGCAAGCATGGCATGTATGATATTGATGCGACCATCATCTGTGAAAAAGACTCCCATAAGGGCATCATCATCGGAAAAGGCGGAGTCATGTTAAAAAAGATCGGAAGCAACGCCAGGTACGAGTGTGAAAAAATGCTGGATGCCAAGGTCAATCTCAAACTTTGGGTCAAGGTCAAGAAAGACTGGCGGGACAGTGATTATCTGATCAAGAATTTCGGTTATCGCAAGGACGAGATCTAATTCCATTTTTTATCTGGTATATCTTCTTTTTTGCTGGAGAATCTAAAGAGTAGACAAGGAAAAAAGAGGTGTGCGTCTATGGATGAATGGTGGGAAAGATTTGCGGCAAGCGGCAAGGTGAGTGACTATCTTACCTATTGTAAAATGGCGGAGGAAGAGTCCCATGGGATTCAATATAGTTCTGACAGGGATGGTTCTTTCGGCGATTCCTGTGGGGGAGTACGACAAGAGAATAACGATCCTTACCAGGGAACGTGGCAAGATCACGGCTTTTGCTAAAGGGGCGCGTCGTTCTGGTAATCAGCTTTTGGCGGCAGCCAATCCTTTTGCCTTTGGTCAGTTCGAGGTCTACCAGGGCAAAAGTACATATACCGCGGTGCGCGCGGACATTAAGAATTATTTCCGGGAACTGGCAGAGGATTTTGACATGGTCTGCTATGGTTACTATTTTTTAGAGATGGCGGAATACTATGCACAGGAAAATGCAGATGAGGTAGAACGCTTACGGCTTTTGTATCAGACACTTCGGGCGCTTGAGAGCCGTAAGTTTTCTTTTGCACTGATCCGGGGCATCTATGAGTTAAAGACCTGGACCATCAATGGGGAATACCCCAATGTTTTTGAGTGCTTATCCTGTGGTGCTAAAGAGCATCTGGACTTTTTTTCTATGCGCTTGCGGGGCTGCGTCTGCGCATCCTGTCAGGGCAAGACCGGCGGCAATCCGATCGACGGATCGACCCTTTATGCCATGCAGTATATCATTTCGACTCCCGTGGAAAAATTATATACCTTTCGTTTGACACCGGCGGTGGAGGCAGAGTTCTTAAACCTACTGCAATCCTACCGGAATCATTATGTGGGGCATAAGTTTAAGAGCGAGGACTTTATCTGAGCCGCAGGGAGCCGCAGGGACGTTCCTTTTGCCAGCAGGAGTGTCCCTTTTGGCATAGAAGCGTCGCCAATGGGGACACTCCTGCTGGCAAAAGGAACGTCCCTGCGGCACAAGGCGGTTGAAAAAATAATTGTGTCATAGTATAATAGTGCAGATTGTTAAGTGCTTCAAATAGGAGGACCATTGATAGATGGAAAATAAGAAAAAGCATTCTGCCAAGGCAGCACAAAATGCGAGAGAAAATAAGATAAAGGCGAGAAACCAAAAGATCGTTCAGCGCAGGATCGCCATTCTGGTTGCAGTCATTGTACTTGTGATCGCTGCAATTGTTGCAGTTGTCAAGTTTAGTGGATGGTTTGATAAAATACCGGATCAAAGTACCCTTACGATCTCAGATGACGGCAAGGTGATCTGTGAAGAACTGACAGACTTTGCGGAAGATTATTCCCGAAGTGAGTTAAAGACTTACATGAAAGAGGAGATCAAGGCATACAACGATGCCAATGGCAAAGACAGCATCAAATTAGACAAATTAAAGTTTTACAGTGACCTGGCACATGCCAAGACCACCTATGCATCTGCGGAAGACTACAGCAAGTTTACCGGCTATGGACTCTATACCGGCACGGTCAAGGCGGCAGTCAAGCAGGGATTTGATTTTGCGGACGCTTTCGTCAGTGTTACGGATGGAGAAAAGGGAAGTTCTGTTGATACTTTGGATATCACTTCCCAAAAGAAGTTAAAGGTAGCCATCATCAAAGAGAATATCAATGTCACGGTAGACGGCACCATCCTTTATGTATCCGATGCCTGCACGACCATGGTGGATAAGAGTACCGTATCGATCGAGCAGCCGGATGGCAATGCGGACGCGACACAGTTGACCTATATTATTTATAAGTAGAGTGCTAAGCGGATTACATAGGATCTGCACACAATAGAACAAGAAATGAGAGGATCAGATTATGGAAAAGACAATGGACAAAATTGTTGCTTTATGTAAGGCAAGAGGATTTGTGTATCCGGGTTCTGAGATCTATGGAGGTCTTGCAAACAGTTGGGATTACGGAAATCTGGGTGTGGAACTGAAAAACAACATCAAAAAGGCATGGTGGCAGAAGTTCGTACAGGAAAGTCCTTACAATGTAGGTATCGACAGTGCGATCATCATGAATCCACAGACATGGGTGGCTTCCGGTCACTTGGGCGGATTTTCTGATCCTCTGATGGATTGCAGGGAATGTCATGAGCGTTTCCGTGCTGACAAGATTATCGAGGATTTTGCACAGGAAAATGATATTACTTTGGAGACATCCGTCGATGGATGGAGTGCAGAGGAAATGATGGGATTTATCAAGGAGCACAACGTTCCATGTCCTACCTGTGGCAAGCATGACTTTACCGACATCCGTCAGTTCAACCTTATGTTCAAGTCTTTCATGGGCGTTACCGAAGATGCCAAGAATACCGTATATCTCCGTCCGGAGACAGCACAGGGTATCTTTGTCAACTTTAAGAACGTACAGCGTACCTCCAGAAAGAAGTTGCCGTTTGGTATCGGTCAGATCGGTAAGTCTTTCCGTAATGAGATCACACCGGGCAACTTTATCTTCCGTACCAGAGAGTTTGAGCAGATGGAACTGGAATTTTTCTGCGAGCCGGGAACCGACTTAGAATGGTTCCGGTATTGGAGAGGATTCTGCCGCGACTGGTTACTTTCTCTTGGCATGAAAGAGGAAGAACTGCGTCTGCGCGATCATGATCCGGCAGAACTTGCTTTCTACTCTAAGGGAACAACCGACATCGAGTTCTTATTCCCATTTGGATGGGGCGAACTCTGGGGTATCGCAGATCGTACCGATTATGACCTGACCCAGCATCAGAATACATCCGGTCAGGATCTGACCTACTTTGATGATACCAAGGGTGAGCGTTATATCCCTTATGTTATCGAGCCGTCTTTGGGTGCTGATCGTGTTCTTTTAGCATTCCTTTGTGCAGCATATGATGAGGAAAATATCGGTACAGAAGAAAAGCCGGATATGCGTACGGTACTGCATTTCCATCCGGCAATCGCACCGGTCAAGATCGGTGTGCTTCCGCTTTCCAAGAAGTTAAATGAGGGCGCTGAGAGCGTATATGCCCAGTTGTCCAAGAAGTACAACTGTGAGTTTGATGACAGAGGCAACATCGGTAAGCGTTATCGTCGTCAGGACGAGATCGGAACACCTTTCTGCGTGACTTACGATTTCGATTCAGAGGAAGATGGAGCCGTT
>CAVGHS010000007.1:32654-43651 GCA_963629085.1 bacterium | reverse complement strand
TATCATCAAAATGCTGGATCTGAGAAGACCGATCTACAAGCAGACAGCAGCATACGGTCACTTTGGACGTAATGATCTGAACCTTCCTTGGGAAGCTTTAGATAAAGTCGAAGATTTGAAAAAATATCTTTAAGATTCTAAAAAAAGTATAAAACTTTGGTGGAATGCTTTTTTTGAGGGGATGAAGTGATATAATGAAGTCGTGGGATGAATGAGACATCCCACGACTTTTTTCTATATAAGGAAGGAATGGTTTATGAAGTTACGGACGCGACTGGTCATATCCTTTTGCATTATCATATTTGTGCCGATCATCATGGCAGCAGTGGGCTTCTATGCGATCAAGACGATCCTGCCGACACTCAACGTGCAGTGGTCTATTGCCAATTATGAATACATAGCACTTTTGCCTGACTTTAAGCAGATGGCAATCGATGCCATGATCTCGGTGATCCTGATCCTGTTTTTCACGGCAGCGATCTTGATCATCTGGACCTATAGTGGTATCATTTCCCGCTTGCGCCAACTCAACAAGGCGGCTGAGAATATCCGGGATGGCAATCTGGACTTTACCATTGATACCAAGGGACATGATGAGATCAGTGAACTCAGCGAGAGTTTTGAAGCCATGCGCAAGCGCCTGCAGATGAACGCACAGGAAAAACTGGATGTGGAGCAGGAACACCGGATGCTGATCTCCAATATCGCCCATGACCTAAAGACACCGATCACAGCGATCAAGGGTTATTCTGAGGGGATCTTGGATGGGGTAGCAGATACGCCGGAGAAGCAGGAACGCTATCTAAAGACCATCTACAACAAGGCAAATGAGATGAACACCCTCATCAACGAACTGACCTTATACAGCAATATCGATACGAATAAGATCCCTTACAATTTCCACAAACTAAACGTCAGGGACTACTTTACGGACTGCATGGAAGAGTTGGAGATGGATCTGGAAAATCAGCATGTGCAGTTGACTTTCTTCAATTATGTGGACGAGGATACCTTGATGATCGCAGACCCGGAGCAGCTTGGCAGGGTCATTCACAATATCGTCGGCAATGCCATCAAGTATATGCGGGCTGAGGAGCCGTCCTTTATCAGCATGCGTATCAAGGATGTGGGCGACTTTATCCAGGTCGAGATCGAGGACAACGGCAAGGGCATTTCCAACAAAGACCTGCCATATATTTTTGACCGCTTTTACCGGGCAGATGCTTCCCGCAATTCGGCGGCAGGCGGAAGCGGTATCGGACTTTCCATTGTCAAAAAGATCATTGAGGATCATGGCGGAAAGATTTGGGCAACCAGCAAAGAAAATGTAGGTACAGTCATGTACTTTGTTTTACGAAAATATCAGGAGGTACCAAATGAGTAGAGTACTTATTATCGAGGATGAACTGGCGATCGCAGAATTGGAAAAGGACTATCTGGAGTTGTCGGATTTTGAGGTCGTGATCGAGGAGAATGGCGTCAAGGGATGCGAGCGTGCTCTGGCAGAAGATTTTGACATCTTTGTGCTGGATCTCATGCTGCCGGACATGGATGGCTTTGAGATCTGCCGGAGGATCCGCCAGGTCAAGAACACACCGATCCTTATGGTCTCTGCAAAGAAAGAGGATATTGACAAGATCCGTGGTCTGGGACTGGGTGCGGATGACTATATCACCAAGCCGTTTTCACCGAGCGAACTGGTCGCAAGGGTAAAGGCACACCTGGCGCGCTATGACCGTCTTGTGGGCAGCAATCAACAGACCCAGGGCGATACGTTCCAGATCCGTGATATCAAGATCGACAAGTCGGCAAGACGCGTGTGGATCCGGGGCGAGGAAAAGCCGTTTACGACCAAGGAATTTGAACTTCTGGCATTTCTGGCAGAGCATCCAAATCATGTCTTTAGCAAGCAGGAGTTGTTTAAGGAGATCTGGGATATGGATTCTGTCGGAGATATTGCGACGGTTACCGTCCATATCAAAAAGATCCGTGAGAAGATAGAATTGAACACCAATAAACCACAATACATCGAGACGATCTGGGGCGTGGGATATCGGTTCAAGGTATAAAGACAGCGCAGCCGCCTATGGGGCATAGTGGCTTGGCGCGGAAGGAGAAAGTATGGAGTTAGAGGTATTGTTTGAGGATGAGGATGTCTTGGTCTGCTACAAGCCGGCGGGGGTCGCAACGCAGACTGCCAAGATGACAGAACCGGATATGGTCAGCATGATCCGCAATTATCGCGTGGCAAAAGGCGAGGATGGCTATGTAGGGGTGATCCACCGCTTGGATCAGCCGGTCGAGGGGGTACTTGTTTTTGCTAAAAATGCGGCAGCTGCTGCTATTCTTGGTAAAGAATTAAAGGCAAGACAGTTTGCCAAGTATTATTATGCCATCGTGACCAGAGAGAATATCCCGGAGTCGGGTGTTTTAGAGGACTATGTTGTAAAGGATGGCAGAAAGAACCGTGCCATGGTAGTTACGGAGAGCAATCCGAGAGCCAAGAAAGCCCGCCTGTCTTATCAGGTGGCAAAGCGCATTGATGATCGTAGCCTTTTGGATATCCATTTGGATACCGGGCGTTTCCATCAGATTCGCGTACAACTGGCAAGCCGTACCGCGCCGATCTTAGGCGATGTCAAATATGGCGGCAGCCGCACCGGAGAGCCACTCTGCCTCTGTTCCTACCGCTTGCAGTTTACGCATCCGGTCAGCGAGGAGGGCATGGACTTTTTCATCAAGCCGCGTGGCAGGGAATTTGAGGACTTCTTTGATGAATAGTTGGAAAATCCTGTATAAAACATAAGGACTTGCTGCATACTGATCCTATGGAGAAGAATTATCATTTTATCAGAAATACAATCAAATTGCTGGGAATCACCCTCTTGGTCTATGCCTTTATGAAGTGGCTGCTGCCGATGGTGCTTCCCTTTTTTGTAGCATTTTATCTGGCAGGTATTTTCCGACGGTCGGCAGGAAAGAAAAAGACACATTCGGGTCTGGTCGTCCTGCGCAATGTGGCGATCACAGGCGGGATTTTGCTCCTGCTCTGGTATCTGGTAAAAGAATTTATGGATCTGTGGGACCGGCGGGAAGAACTTTTGTATTGGGAGGGCGCAAAGGAATCCGGACTTTTCGGGGAAGCCTATGAAAAACTCATGGCAAAATTTGACACAGAACAGATGCTTGACCGTTTTGTAGACAACGTGACATCACCTTTTGGCGGCATGCAGGATACCTTAGGCGGCATGGTCGCTCTGGCGGTAACGCTGGTGGCGACGATTCTCATGACGAAGGATTATGCTCTTTTACAGGAACAGATCAAAAAGAATACCTTCGGACAGGTGGTCGTATCTTTGGCAAAAGATCTTTCTGTCGTAGGTGGCGATTATCTGCGCGCCCAAGGGATCATTATGCTGATCATCACAGCCATCTGTATTGTTGCCCTGCTTTTGACCGGCAACTCCTATGCAGTCTTGGTGGGAGTATTTATCGGCTTTTGCGATGCCCTGCCTTTTATCGGATCCTCTTTGATCTTTCTGCCCTGGGCTGTGGTCATGTTCCTGCAGAAGAAGACCGGACTTGGCATCTACTATCTGCTTTTGGCAGCCGGAACCAGCCTGCTCCGTCAGTATCTGGAGCCTAAACTCATCGGCAGGAGCGTAGGTGCTGATCCCCTCATTGTTTTGACATGCATATACTTAGGATTGGAAATCTATGGGATCTGGGGCGTGATCCTGGGACCGGCAAGTGCATTTTTGATCTGGGAGATCTACCGTTTTACCTAAAAAATAAGGAAAAGTCCGCTGATACCAAGCCTTGACAAGACTTGTGGATTTTTTTAGAATAAATGGTATTGATGAAAGATGAAGGAGGCCATGATGGCAAAGGATAAAAAATTAGTAGAAGCCATTACATCTATGGATGTTGACTTCGCACAGTGGTATACGGATGTTGTAAAAAAAGCAGAATTGATGGGCTATTCCAGTGTCAAGGGATGTATGATCTTCAAGCCTGCCGGTTATGCGATCTGGGAGAATATCCAGCATGAATTAGACCGCAGATTCAAGGAGACAGGCGTAGAGAATGTCTACATGCCAATGTTCATCCCGGAGAGCCTGTTAGAGAGAGAAAAGGATCACGTAGAGGGATTTGCACCGGAAGTTGCATGGGTCACCTACGGAGGACTCAATCCATTACAGGAAAGACTCTGTGTCAGACCGACCTCAGAGACTCTGTTCTGCGATTTCTATAAGGATGAGATCCAGTCTTACAGAGATCTGCCAAAGGTATATAACCAGTGGTGTTCTGTTGTTCGTTGGGAAAAGGAGACCAGACCTTTCCTTCGTTCCAGAGAGTTCTTATGGCAGGAAGGCCACACCGCACATGCGACAGCAGAAGAGGCTGAGGAGCGTACACAGCAGATGCTCAACCTCTATGCGGACTTCTGTGAAGAAGTATTGGCTATGCCGGTCATCCGCGGACGCAAGACAGACAAGGAAAAGTTTGCGGGTGCAGAGGCAACCTATACGATCGAGGCGCTCATGCATGATGGCAAGGCGCTGCAGTCCGGTACCAGCCACAATTTTGGTGATGGTTTTGCCAAGGCATTTGAGATCCAATATACCGATAGGGACAACCAGTTAAAGTATGTACATCAGACTTCCTGGGGCATGACGACCCGTCTGATCGGTGCCATCATCATGGTACATGGGGATGATTCCGGTCTGGTATTGCCACCGAGAATTGCTCCGGTCCAGGTAGATGTCATTCCGATCATGCAGAATAAGGAAGGTGTTTTGGATAAGGCACATGAAGTATTAGAGACTTTGCGTGCAGCAGGACTCCGCGTCAAGTTGGATGATACAGACAAGTCTCCGGGATGGAAGTTCTCTGAGCAGGAGATGCGCGGTATTCCGGTAAGAGTAGAGATGGGACCTCGTGATATCGAGGCAAATCAGGCAGTTGTCGTTCGCCGTGATACCCGAGAAAAGATCACGGTATCTCTGGATGATCTGGCAGAAAAGATCACAGAGATCTTAGATACCATGCAAAAAGAGATGTTGGAGCGCGCAAGAGCACACAGAGATGCGCATACCTATGACGCACACAACTACGAGGAGTTCAAGGATATCGTGGCAAACAAGCCGGGATTTATCCGCGGTATGTGGTGTGGTGATCAGGCTTGTGAGGACAAGATCAAAGAAGAGACAACAGCGACCAGCAGATGTATGCCATTTACACAGGAAAAGATTTCCGATGTCTGTGTATGTTGTGGAAAACCGGCTAAGAAGTTAGTTTATTGGGGCAAAGCATATTAATGAAGATCGTATTACCACAGGACGTAATCACAATTATAGATCGCTTGGAAAGTTGCGGACACGAAGCCTACGCGGTAGGTGGCTGTGTCCGCGACAGCATTTTAGGGAAAGAACCGGCGGATTGGGATATCACGACTTCGGCATCCCCACAGGAGGTCAAGGACTTATTTTCCCATACCATTGATACCGGTATCGCGCATGGAACCGTGACGATCATGTGTGGCAAGACCGGGTATGAGGTGACGACCTATCGCATTGACGGTGAATACAAGGATGGCAGACACCCGGAGAGTGTTGCCTTTACCAACCTTTTATCCGAAGACCTCAAGCGGCGGGATTTTACCATCAATGCTATGGCTTACAATGACAGTCAGGGCTTGGTAGACCTCTTTGACGGTGTGGGCGATCTGAAACGTGGCGTCATACGGTGTGTGGGATGTGCGCGTGAGCGCTTTTCTGAGGATGCTCTGCGGATGCTTCGTGCCGTGCGCTTTGCGGCACAACTGGGATTTACGATTGAGCGAGAGACCTATGAAGCCATCTGTGATCTGGCACCGACGATCGCCAAGGTAAGCACGGAACGTATCATGGTGGAACTGGTCAAATTGCTGATATCCGATCATCCGGAGGAGATGCGGACCGTCTATGAGAGTGGGCTCAGCCGTGTATTTTTGCCGGAGTTTGATGCCATGATGCAGACACCCCAGCATACCATCCACCATCAGTATTCGGTGGGAGAGCACACCATACATGCCATCATGGGGGTGCCGGCAGACCGCATTTTACGGCTGACCATGCTCTTTCATGATATCGGTAAGCCTCGGTGTCGTACCACGGATGCAAATGGTGTCGATCATTTCCACGGACACCCGGAAGTGGGGGCGGAGATGACCGGACAGATCCTCCACCGGCTCAAGTTTGATAACGATACGATCCGCGCCGTCAAGCGTCTGGTACTTTTCCATGACCTGCGTCCGGCGCTGACCAAAAAGAGCATAAGGCGCAGTATGGTCAAGATGGGCTTGGAATGTTTCCCACAGATCTTTACGGTCAAGCGTGCTGATGCTCTGGCGCAGAGTACCTATATGCGGGCGGAGAAATTAGAGGCGATCGACTGTTTTGAAGAACTTTACGAGGAGATCTTAGCAGACCATGCCTGCATACAGAAAAAGGATCTGGCGGTCAATGGCAAGGATCTTTTGGCTCTGGGTCTGCCCCAGGGAAAACAGATCGGTCAGGTCTTAGATAAACTCTTTGCTAAGGTGGTCGAAGATCCGGCATGTAATACAAAAGAGATCCTGCTTGCAGAGGCAAAGAAAGAACTGGTATAATCTCAAGGATTCCTTCATAAGATGAACAGATATCGCAGTATCATGTTCGTCTTATGGAGGATTTTTTATGTGTGAAAATATAGAGAAAACACAGGTTGGTATTCCACGTCTGGGACAGGGAGAAAATTTGCTGGGAGCCTATGCTCTGGAAGTTACGGGCGTGACGAAAGGAAGGGGGAGTCTTTTTATACATACGGCAGGAGCGGTCTATATGCTAAAACCTTTTACCGGATCCATGGAAAAGGCGCAGGAACTGGCAAAGATCCTGCAAGAGTTGGAGGCATGGGATCCTGCGGTGGAACAGATCCTGCCAACCCGGGAGGGGGCATATGCGGTCAGGGAAGAAGGTGGACCGGCTTATATCCTAAAGTCTTACCAGCCCGGGCGGGAGTGTGATGTCAAGAATGCCTTTGAGGTTTTGGAGGGGGCTAGGAAACTGGCAGACCTGCATTTGCAATTGGAAACGATAAAGACAGATCATAGGGAAATCTTTTATGCCCCACAGCATCGGATGGGAGAGGAAGTCAGGCGGCATAATCGGGAACTTAAGAACCTGCGGAATTATATCCGCAAGAAGAAAAAGAAGACAGAATTTGAAGACTTGTATGAGCGGGCATATGGGACTTTTTACGCGCAGGGAGAAGAAGTGGAAGAACGGATGCTTTCCATAGAGGAGGCACTGCAATTATGCCATGGCGATTATCATCATCACAATGTATTGGATTGCAGCGGAACTTCACACATACAGCATTTTGATAGTATGCGTATGGACAGTGCCATGAGCGATCTGGCCAAGTACACGCGGAAAGCCTTGGAGAAGAACCGCTGGAATGCGGAACTGGGCAGACAGATGCTCATGACCTATCAGAGGGTCCGCCCTTTCCGTGCCGGAGAACTGCAGCAACTCTATCTGCGTCTTTTATATCCGGAAAAATTCTGGAAGATCGCAAATCATTATAATAACAACAAAAAGACCTGGTCGTCCAAGCGCGATGGTGACAAATTGCGGCAGATCCTGGCACAGGAGAAGGCACGTCAGGAATTTCTGGTCTTATTGTATAATCTGGCGGAATAGTTTATAATCGACCTATGAAAAACATGTGGAAAAAGGGCGGTATTCTGCTGTGTCTGCTCACTTTGCTTTGTACGCTGGTGGCGTGTGGAAAAGAGGCGTCCAATGAACCTTTTACCTATCGTGCTCCCGCTGCAAAGCAGGAGGAAGAGACGACAGATACAGAAGAAAAGACGCAGGATTTTGTTATTGAACAAATGGATATGGTAGGGGAGACGATGACCCTGTACTCGCCGGATTCCGACCGGCAGGTGCGGTATGCCTATACGCTTGGTACCCGTTTTATGGATAAATATGGGGATTCCTACAGTTCGATCCATTTTATGCCGGGGCAGGTCGTACAACTCGGTGACATCACCGCGGCATCTGCCCTGAGCAGTGTGAAGATGTCCGATCAGGTCTGGAAACAGACGGATGTCACCAATTACAAGATCGACATGGAAAAAGGCATCTTTACGATCGGTCAGACCCAGTATCGGATCACATCCAATACCATGGCTTTTTCACAGGATGCGGGCATTACTTTGGATACGATCGGAACGGATGATACCTTACAGGTCATCGGTAAGGACAAAGAGGTCTGGTCTGTCATTGTGACGACCGGACATGGATATATCCAGTTACAGAATTCTTCCACCTTTGTGGATAGTATGATCTGTGTCGGCAACCAGATCTTCACAAGGATCACAGGTGATATGCTTCTGGAAGTGCCGGAAGGAACCTATGCCATCACGGTTGCCAATAAGGGATATGGTGGTACCGGGACTTATACCGTGGCGCGCGGTGAGACGACTGTCGTCGACCTTGACCAGTTAAAAGGCAGCGGATCGAAAATATGCCAGTTGACCTTTACATCGGAAGTGGCAGGGGTGTCTGTCTATATTGACGGACAGCAGATCACGGTGGGACAGGCGGTACCGGTCACTTACGGATCCCATACGCTAAAGGTCGTGGCAGAGGGCTATGACGACTGGCAAAAGACTCTGATCGTAAATTCCGAGAGTGCGACGATCGCACTGGATCTGGCAGAGACGGAAAGCACGACAGAGGATACGCAGAGCGGGGATGATGGATCGACATCCTCCGATACCGACAAGAGCAGCACTTCGTCAGGCAGCAGTAGCAATAGCAGCAAGTCCACCGGATCGACCAGCAAGAGTTCGTCAAGTAATAGCAGTTCGTCCAAGACTTCGGACAGCGGTTCTTCTTCCAGCCTTACGGATACGGACTACCTGACGACCATTTCAAAGATGTTATCTACATTGCTTGACGAAAATTAGTCTGGCAATTATCATAAAAACAGAACACATATAAGGAGGATACTATGGGTTACAAAGAGCAGTATATGCAGTGGCTGGAAAGCGACTACATGGATGAGGCTACAAAGGAAGAACTGCGTCAGATCGCAGGAGATGAGAAGGAGATTGAGGAGAGATTCTATACGGAATTGGAATTTGGTACCGCAGGACTCCGTGGTATTATCGGTGCAGGCTGTAATCGTATGAATGAATACACCGTGCGCAAGGCGACACAGGGACTTGCCAACTATATCTTAAAGGTCGGCGGTCAGGATCGTGGGGTGGCGATCGCATATGATTCCAGACATATGTCACCGGAGTTTGCAGATGTAGCAGCACTTTGTCTGGCTGCCAATGGGATCAAGGCGTATGTGTTTGAATCCCTTCGTCCGACACCGGAATTGTCCTATGCTGTGCGTAAATTGCATACCATTGCCGGTATCAATATCACAGCCAGCCACAATCCGCCGGAATATAACGGCTACAAGGTGTATTGGGAGGACGGTGCACAGATCACACCTCCACATGACAGCGGTATCATGAACGAGGTCAAGGCAATCTCCGATTATGCTGTATGTAAGAAGATGGACAAGGATGCGGCGATCGCAGCAGGTCTCTATCAGACGATCGGAGCAGATATCGACGATCCTTATATCGAAGAATTAAAGAAATTAGTGGTACATCAGGATGCTATAGATGCGGTGGGATCCCAGATCAAGGTCGTATATACACCATTGCATGGTACCGGAAATATCCCGGTTCGACGCGTCTTAAAAGAACTCGGCTTTACCAATGTTTATGTAGTGCCGGAACAGGAATTGCCGGATGGAGATTTCCCTACCGTTTCCTACCCGAACCCGGAAGCAAAAGAAGCCTTTACTTTGGGACTGGCATTGGCAAAGAAAGTGGATGCTGACCTTGTCCTGGCAACCGATCCGGATGCAGACCGTCTTGGTGTCTATGTCAAGGATGCCCAGACAGGCGAGTATCATCCTTTGACCGGTAATATGTCCGGCTGTCTGATCGGCGATTATCTGATCGGACAAAAGAAAGAATTGCAGGGACTGCCGGAAGATGGTGTTTTTGTACGTTCTATCGTTTCTACCAACATGGCAGATGCCATCGCAGACTACTACGGCATTGAACTGGTGGAAGTCTTGACCGGCTTCAAGTTTATCGGTCAGAAGATCTTAGAGATGGAAAAGACCGGCAAGGGAACCTATCTCTTTGGTATGGAAGAAAGTTATGGCTGCCTGACAGGCACCTATGCAAGAGATAAGGATGCGGTTGTGGCTTCTATGGCTCTTTGTGAGGCTGCCGCTTATTATAAGACCAAGAATATGACCCTCTGGGATGCCATGATCGCTATGTATGAGCGTTATGGATATTATCAGGATGGTATTACTGCCATCACCTTAAAGGGTATCGAGGGATTGGAAAAGATCGGACAGATCATGAATACCCTGCGTGCAGATGCGCCAAAGGAGATCGGTGCTTATCAGGTGACAGCCGTTCGCGATTACAAGAACGATACGATCACAGATCTTGCTACAGGTCAGGTGCGTCCGACCGGCCTTCCAAGTTCCAATGTGCTTTATTACGAACTGACGGATGATGCATGGGTATGTGTCAGACCTTCCGGTACAGAGCCAAAGGTAAAATTCTATTTTGGTATCAAGGGAAGTTCATTGGCAGATGCAGATGCAAAGGCAGAGGCTATGAAAGCAGCCGTCAATGCCCTTGTGGAACAGATGCTATAGTATTCTTATACAAAGATTATCTATTATTTTGTATAATATGGCAAAACGTCGGGAAACCTTGAAAATATAAGGGCTTTACCTTGACAAAAATAGGTAAAACCATTATAAATATTTTTGTAGTTATTTTGGAGGCAGACCTCTGACATAATATTTTATTTTATATTCCATAGGAGGAAGTTAATATGAACAAAACAGAATTAGTTGCAGCTATGGCT
>CAVGHS010000007.1:21093-32644 GCA_963629085.1 bacterium | reverse complement strand
TGGCTAGCAAGGCAGATCTTTCAAAGAAGGATGCAGAAGCAGCATTAAAGGCATTTACAGATGTTGTTGCAGAAGAACTCAAGAAGGGTGAGAAGATCCAGTTAGTTGGATTCGGTACTTTCGAAGTATCTGAGAGAGCTGCTAGAACAGGAAGAAATCCTCAGACTGGCGCTGAGATGAAGATCCCGGCTTCTAAGGCTCCTAAGTTCAAGGCTGGTAAGGCTTTAAAGGATATGATGAACTAATTCATATTGTTTTATGAACATCTGGCTCAAAACTTCGGTTTTGAGCCTTTTTGTATGTATGATAGGAAAGGATGTAAGGATAATGCGCTTAGATAAATTTTTGAAGGTGTCCCGTCTGATCAAGCGGCGTACTGTGGCAAATGAGGCGTGTGATGCAGGACGTGTCATGGTCAATGGCAAAGAAGCAAAGGCATCCGTCAAGGTCAAGGTGGGAGACATCATTGAGATCGCATTTGGCAATAAACCGGTCAAGGTCGAGGTTCTGGCACTCTTAGACACGACCAAGAAGGAAGAAGCAAAGGACATGTTCCGTTACCTATAGGAAATGCTGTCATAAAACTGATTTTCGGGCATAGGATAGAGATATGAGAATGTATCAGGAGAGGAGATCCTATGGAAGAAAAACAGGTCATGACCAACCACAAATTATTGATGACGAACCGGAAGGGGATCAGCCTTACCGGGATTTTAGATGTGATCTCCTTTGACCTGCGGGAGATTTTACTGGAAACCTCCGAGGGGATGCTTACCATTAAGGGCAATGATCTTCATATCAACCGCTTGTCGGTGGAAAAAGGAGATCTGGAAGTGGAAGGCAGGGTGGATGCCTTGCTTTATTCTGAGGTTGTATCCGCAAAGGCGATGGGCGAGAGTTTCTTGGGACGGATGTTTAAATAATGCATTTGTACTCGTTTGTGACAGAACAGGGACATATCCTCTGGATCATGTTTCTTTTGGGGATAGGGCTGGGACTGGGCTATGATCTGATCCGCACCCTGCGGCGCATCAGCAGGATTTCGAAAGCATGGGCTGCTCTGGGCGATTTCTTCTATTGGATCGTGGCGGGTTTTGTCATTTGGCAGGTGCAAAATGCAGAAACTGAGGGGATTTTACGTTTTTGTCAATTTTTTATAGGTGCAGCCGGGATGATTTTGTATTATGCTATAGGTAGTAAGTTGGTACGACAGGTATTGTATATCCCGCTTGCTGTATGCTGTAAAATTTTTTCAACCCTCTACCGATATATGGGAAAAGGGTGTGATCGTCTGTTTGCCCTTCTGGCAAAATGGACAGAACAAAAAGAAAAAAGGGACGATATATGAGTAGAAGACCAAAAAGGAAAAAGAAAAACAGTGCAGGAAGGATTTCTTTTCTTTGCATTGGCATATTCTTAGTGCTGGTGCTTTCTGTGCAGATGGTGCGCTTATATCAGAAAAATGAGGCACTGGTGCAGACGGAGCAGACCAAGCAGAATGAACTGAGTGAGCAAGAGGACAAGCAAAAAGAACTGGAAGAGCAGGAACAGTATATCCAGTCGGACGAATATAAAGAGAAAGTTGCCAAGGACAAATTGGGCTTGGTTTATGATAATGAGACGATTTTTCGCGAAAAATAGAACATAAAGATGATAGAAAAAAGATAAGCAGGACTTCCTTTGACAAATAATGCAGGGAAGTCCTTTTATAATAGCCTCTGCAAGTGAAACAGGAGGCGCATTATGAGAGATAAGATTGCAAGAACTTTGATTTATCTGCTCCTTGGGATACTATCCTGCCACATGAAGATGCTGGGATGCTATCCGTTGGTGGCAGTCGTATTTGGGGCGTGTTATCTGAATGAGGAGAACCGGCGTGTATGTGTGCCCTTTTCCTATCTGTGGATGGTACTCTTTTTGCCGATCGCAGCCCTCTTTCGCTATGGCGTGACATTCTTGGTCTGGATGGTGGTGCTTGCGATCTTTTGGCATATGCATATATTGGTACGTCGTCTGGGGCAGACAAGCCTTTTAGGCATGATCATGGTGGCAATCTCCTATGGTGGGCGTGTCATGACGGCGACACAGACCTTGACCCTTCCCTATGGGATTCTGCCTGTTCTAGAAGGGTTTTTGGTGGCTGGCGGAGCCTATCTTACCTGTCGGGGGATGGATCTTTTGGAGGAAGTCTGGCGGAGTATGCAAAAAAAGACCGGGACGCGTGCCCTTCCCCTACAGGCGAGAGAATATTCCAGAGCCATGAGTGGTCTGGCACAAAGTATGGAGGCGCTGGTAAGACCGGGACAAGGAGACAATGCCATGGGACTTGCTGTCATGCAGCAGGAATTGCGGGGGCGGATCTGTGGAGACTGCGGACGTTATGAGACTTGTCTGGCACAGGGGAGCGCCATGTCGCTTGCCATGGAGCAGTTATTTGCCCAAGCGGAAAAAGGGCAAACGATAGATCCCGCCTTGCAGGAAAAGATCGGGCGGCAGTGTGAGCGGGCGGAAATATTGATCCGGGAAGCCCTGGGGATCTTTGAACGCACGGAATTAAATCTGGCGTGGTATCGCCGCTTGTGTGAGCACAGGGAAATGATCGCCGGACAGATCGATGCCATGGCATATGTGATGGAAGACTGCATGGAGGAGGACAGGCTGTGTGATGACAAAGAACGCTGGCTTCTGGCAAAGATCCGTTTTCATCTGCGAGAGGTCGGGCTTCGGGTATGGAATCTGCATTTTTACCGGCGCAAAAACGGAACCTGCCGGATCCTTATGGGACTGGCGGCGCGCGCCGGTGTCTGTATGACCAGCAAAGAAGTGTTGGCGATATTGGAAAATTGTAGTGGTCAGCCCCTGATGATGGTGGGGCAGAACCGCAGCATTGTGGGGCGTGACCGGGCGGATTATGTCTTTGTGACAAGACCAAAACTGGAATGTTCTTATGGGGTTGCCAAGATGCTGCAACGGGGGCAGACGATATCGGGAGACAGTTTCGGTACCAGACGGCTGGAGCGGGGAGCCTTTGTGATGGCACTGTCGGATGGCATGGGCAGTGGGAGACAGGCGCATGAGGAAAGCGATACGGTCGTCAGTCTTTTTTTGCAGTTTGCAGAAGCCGGTTTTACCATAGATATGGCACTGCGCCTGATGAATGCGGCAATGATCTTTGGGGCGGAAGCGGAGCGTTTTTCGACGCTGGATGCCTGTCTGGTGGATGAATACACGGGGATCGTGGATTTTTATAAGGTGGGGGCGCATGTTTCCTTTGTGCGCCATAAAAAGAGAACCGAGGTGATCGAGGCGGACAGTCTGCCCATGGGAGCCAGTGCATCTTTGGAGGCGCTGCCCTCCAGGTCGTATCTGGAAGCAGGCGATTATCTTGTACTCGTTACGGATGGTGTGTTAGAATATTTGCAGGTCGAGGACGCGGTCGAGATGCTGCGTCAGTTGATCGAAGAACTGGCAGATACAGATGCTGTGACATTTGCACGAAAGATCATAGAGCGCGTTTTACTTTTTACAGGAGGGACAGCGGCGGATGATATGACTGTGCTGGTCTTGAAGGCATTGGAAAGGTAAGAGATGCAGCAGGCAAAATGGGAAGAAAGCGTATGCAAATTTATAGAGCAGGAAGATCTCATACACCCGGGCGACGGTATTTTGGTCGGCGTGTCGGGGGGCGCAGATTCGGTGGCACTCTTACGCTTTTTGTGGCAGATGCGTGACCGCTTTCAGATTCGGTTGCGCTGCATCCATGTAGAACATGGTATCCGCGGTCAGGAGAGCCTGCAGGATCAGAAATTTGTGGAAGATCTGTGCCGGAGGCTGGGGATCCCGGAGCGGACCATATCGGTCAAAGACCGCTTGCGGGAGGCTGTCTTGGCGAGAAGTGCTGTGGAAGAAGCGGCGCGGGAGGCGCGCTATGCTGTCTTTTTACAGGAGGCGGAGGACTGGGAAAAGGATCTGGGACATCCGGTGCGTATCGCCTTAGCCCATCATGCCGGAGATAATGGAGAGACCATGCTCTTTCATCTGGTGCGGGGCACGGGGCTGGAGGGCATGCGGGGCATGCCGGTCAAAAGAGGGCGCATCATCCGTCCTTTTCTGGCATCCAGCCGGGCAGAGTTGGAGGCGTATTTAAGAGAACTGGGACAGACCTATTGCCAGGACAGCACGAATGCGGACATCCACTATGACAGGAACCGCCTGCGCCATCAGGTCATGCCGGAACTGCAAAAGATCAATGCTCAGGCAGGCGAACACTTAGGCAGGGAAGCCCTATATCTGGGGCAGGTGGCAGATTATATCAGACAGGTGGCAAAAGACCTGCTTGCCCGGGCAAGGCAGGACGATCTGCTTTTGGCAGAAGTCTTGGAGGATCAGCCATCTTTTTTGCGGTGTCAGGTCCTATACTTGTGGCTTGAGACCTATGTACCCGGTCTGCGGGACATCAGCACGGTGCATTTGGAAAGTCTGGATCAACTGTTTGGGGCACAGACAGGGCGCCAGGTAGATCTGCCCTATGGACTGTGTGTCTGTCGCACATATGAAGGGCTGGAAATGCGACATGAGGACGGTGCATCTCCAAAGGCAGATCTTTGCCATACTTTTTCGGCGGAGGAGATCGAAAAAGGGATCCGTATTCCTTTGGCGGAGACTGGCAGATATATAGAGATATCCGTTTTTTCCTATGATCCCAAGATGGAAATTCCCAGAAAATTCTATACGAAATGGTTTGATTATGATAAGATAAAGAATGCTATTCAATTACGCTACAGGCGTAAGGGAGACTATCTGACCGTGACTGCGTCCGGTGGTCGCAAGTCATTGCAGGATTATTTTGTCAATGAAAAGGTGTCCAGGTGGGAACGGGATCGGGTTCCGCTTTTATGCGATGGCGATCATGTGATCTGGGCGATCGGGCATCGGATCAGTGCGTATTATAAAGTAGACGATCATACAAAAAGAATATTAAAAATACAGATTTTGGAGGAAAATGAAAATGAGTGAGACAATCAGAGAGATGATCCCGGAAGCGGATCTGGCAGCAAGAATTGCAGAATTAGGAGCGCAGATCAGCAAAGACTATGAAGGAGAGAGCGTATATGTGATCTGCATTTTGCGTGGCGCATCTTTCTTTGCCTGTGAACTGGCTAAGAGGATCACAGTTCCGGTAACGATCGATTTTATGACAACTTCCAGTTATGGTTCCGGTACGGTATCTACCGGTGAGGTCAAGATCAAGAGCGATGTAGAGATTCCGGTAGACGGACGCAATGTATTGATCGTAGAGGACATCATCGACAGCGGTAACACCCTGCATTTCTTACAGGATGTCTTTAAGGAGCGCAATGCCAAGAGCGTTCGTCTGTGTACCATGTTAGACAAGCCGGATCGCCGTGAGGTGGATGTGGATGTTGATTATGTCGGCTTCACGATCCCGGATGAATTTGTGGTAGGCTATGGATTGGATTATGACCAGAAGTATCGTAATCTGCCATACATCGGGGTTGTAGAGTTATAAAGGAGGCAATCATTGAAAAAGAATAGAGTGGGTCTGGGCTTATATGTCGTGCTGATCCTGATCGTGGTGTTTATCTGGTATTCCATTTCCAACCCACAGACGGCAACATATACTTCCAGCCAGTTTGATAAGGCACTGGCAAAGGGTGAGGTGGCATCCGCAGTCATTCATCAGAATGAACAGGTGCCGACCGGATCGGTCACGGTCACGACGACGGCCGGTGGTACCTTTACTGTCTATGTATCTGACGTAGGTGAGTTGCAGGACACCCTGGATGAGGCAGGTGTTGATTACAGTTTAAATGACGTTCCGAAAAGCGGCTTTATGGAGAGCCTGCTGCCAATGCTGATCGTTGTTGCAGTCGTATTTATCCTCTTTATGATGATGATGAATGCACAGGCGCAGGCGGGAGGCGGAGCTAATTCCAAGATGATGAACTTTGGCAAGAGCCGTGCCACGATGACAACGCAGGACAAGATGCCGGTGCGCTTTGCACAGGTGGCAGGTCTGCGGGAAGAAAAAGAAGAATTAGAAGAGATCGTGGATTTCTTGAAAGATCCGGCAAAATATACCAAGGTGGGTGCCCGTATTCCTAAGGGATTGATCTTGGTAGGACCTCCGGGAACCGGTAAGACCCTGCTTGCAAAGGCAGTAGCCGGAGAGGCAGGCGTACCATTTTTCAGTATCTCAGGATCTGATTTTGTGGAAATGTTTGTAGGTGTCGGTGCTTCCCGTGTGCGTGACCTTTTCGCAGAGGCAAAGAAGAATGCGCCTTGTATCGTATTTATCGATGAGATCGATGCCGTGGCAAGACGGCGTGGAACCGGTATGGGCGGCGGACATGACGAGCGCGAGCAGACCTTGAACCAGATGCTGGTCGAAATGGATGGCTTTGGCGTCAATGAGGGGATTATCGTGATGGCAGCGACCAACCGTGTCGATATTCTGGATCCGGCGATCATGCGTCCGGGACGCTTTGACCGTAAGGTTTTTGTCGGACGACCGGATGTTGGCGGGCGTGAGGAGATCCTGCGCGTGCATGCCAAGAATAAGCCTTTGGGGGATGATGTGGACCTCAAGCAGATCGCACAGACGACCGCGGGCTTTACCGGAGCAGATCTGGAAAACCTCTTAAATGAGGCGGCGATCTTAGCAGCAAAAGAGGGCAGAGTCTATATCTGCCAGAATGATATCAAGAGATCTTTTGTCAAAGTAGGTCTGGGTACGGAGAAAAAGAGCCGTATCATTTCCGAAAAAGAAAAGAAGATCACGGCATACCACGAGGCGGGGCATGCCATTCTCTTCCATGTTCTCCCGGATGTGGGACCGGTCTATTCGGTATCTATCATTCCGACCGGACAGGGGGCAGCCGGTTATACCATGCCGCTGCCGGAAAAGGACGAAATGTTCAATACCAAGGGTAAGATGTTACAGGATATTATCGTTTCCCTGGGCGGTCGTGTGGCAGAGGAGATCATCTTTGATGACATCACGACAGGGGCATCTTCTGACATCAAGAAGGCGACCCAGACAGCCAAGGATATGGTCACCAAGTATGGTTTCTCCGCAGAAGTCGGACCGATCAACTACGATAATGACGAGGATGAAGTCTTTATTGGTAGAGACTTAGCACATACCAGAGGCTATGGTGAGCAGGTGGCATCGACCATTGATGGTGAAGTCAAGCGCATCATTCAGGAATGTTATGCCAAGGCAACTGATCTGATCAAGGAGCACGAGGATGTTTTACACAAGTGTGCAGAACTCCTTCTGGAAAAAGAAAAGATCGGACGTGCAGAGTTTGAGGCTCTCTTTGGCGGTGATCCAATCCCACAGCCGGAAGAAGAAGGTGTGGTTGTGGAAGGAATTTAAGTTGGGAAAAGGGTCTGCGATTGTTATATGAGCCATATTTTGTGCATGTTGCACAAAAACATCTATGCAAAATTGGTAACTTTGTGAACACTTATGGGTGGACGCATTATATAATAACAATCGTAAAAACCCCCCAATACATTATATAAATATTTTTGCTAACCCCATAGTAAAAATACCTTCTCCTAAAAAGACAGCGTTCGATAGCTGTCTTTTTTACTTTCTATTTTTATTTTTTCTGTATTTGAGAAAAATCTACAAAAATCCCTAGAAAAGACAAGATAAACTGAGTATGATAAAAGAAGATAACATGTGAGATAAGAGGATGAGAGTATGAATACAGAAGCAATCTACAGTGATGAGACAGGGCAGTATGTGATTCCTATGGAAGCAAAGCCAGGCGACCGGGTCACCATTCGTCTGCGCGTCGCGCATGGACACGCGAGAGAAATCTATCTGCTGGCGCAGGATGCACATTATCTTATGGATCTGGCGCAGGCAGGCGACCGCTTTGACTATTATGAGGCACAGGTGCAGGTGGACGAGGCGGCGTTTTCCTATTGCTTTTCCATTCGGGAGAATGAGCAGGAACAATGCTATTTTGATAAATACGGCGTGAGTCAGGAAATCCGACCGGAATATGCTTTCCGCATTTTGCCGGGCTTTGAGACGCCGGATTGGGCGAAGGGAGCCATCATGTATCAGATCCTGGTCGACCGTTTCGCCAATGGCGATCCGTCCAATGATGTGCTGGACAATGAATATCATTACATTAAGACCATGAGTCGGCAGATCAGGGATTGGAACCAGTTGCCAAACGCAGATTTTGGTGTGGCAGAGTTCTATGGCGGAGATCTGGAAGGGGTACGGCAGAAATTATATTATCTGAAAAGCCTGGGGGTAGAGGTCATCTATTTCAATCCTTTGTTTGTCTCTCCCTCCAATCATAAATATGATATTGCGGATTATGACCATATCGATCCCCACTATGGCAAGATTGTCCTGGACCAGGGGCAGACCCTGCCGGAAGATGCAAGGGACAATGCCGATGCGAGTCGTTTTATCAACCGTGTGACTGCAAAAGAAAATCTGGAAGCGTCCAATCAGTTCTTTGCAGATTTCATCGCGGAGGCACATGCCAGAGGTATCCGCGTGATCTTAGATGGAGTCTTTAATCACTGCGGTTCCTTTAACAAATGGCTGAACCGGGAAAAGATCTATCGGGCAGACAAGGGCTATGCGCCGGGGGCTTATGAATCGGCGGACAGTCCGTATCGTGATTATTTTCATTTTTATGATGAGAACCGGTGGCCGGATAACGGCACATACGAGGGATGGTGGGGGCATGATACCCTGCCAAAACTCAATTATGAGGGATCTGAGGAACTCTATCGTTATATCTTAGAGATAGGGAAAAAATGGGTCTCACCGCCTTATAATGCGGATGGCTGGCGCCTGGATGTGGCGGCAGATCTGGGACACAGCCCGGAGTTTAACCATCAGTTCTGGCGGGATTTCCGCAAGGCTGTCAAAGAAGCAAACCCGGATGCCATCATCCTGGCAGAGCATTATGGGGATGCATCTTCCTGGTTACAGGGCGATGCCTGGGATACGGTCATGAACTACGATGCTTTCATGGAGCCGATCTCCTATTTTGTTACCGGTATGGAGAAGCACAGTGATGCTTACGAACCGGGAGCGCAGGGCGACAGTGAGCGCTTTGAAAATGCCATGCGCTATTATATGACAAAGTTTACAGGACCGTCTCTTTATACAGCCATGAACCAGTTGTCAAATCACGACCATTCCCGCTTTTTGACCAGGACCAATCATAAGGTGGGCAGAGCCTCTGCACTTGGTGTAGCGGCAGCGTCAGAAAACATCAATATCCCGCTTTATAAGGTGGCAGTTCTCATGCAGATGACCTGGCCGGGGGCACCGACCCTATACTATGGGGATGAGGCGGGCGTATGCGGCTTTACCGACCCGGATAACCGCCGTACTTATCCATGGGGAAATGCCGACTATCCATTGATCGATTATCATCGGGATATGATCATGGTGCATAAGTGTAGCAGTGCCTTGCGGCGCGGTTCCTTTAAATTCCTAAAGCGGATGAAGAACTTCATTTCTTATGGGCGTTTTAATGAACAGGAACGCTATGTGGTGGCTGTCAATGTAGGCGCGGAGACCATAGAGGCGGAGATCCCGGTCTATCTGGCAGAGGTGGCTGACGGCTTTATGATGCAGGCAATGCTGACCAACGAAAGAGGATATTCGATCATGCCGACAAAGTATGCGGTCAAGGACGGCATGCTGTATGTCAGCCTTACGGCAAACAGCGGCATGGTCTTTAAACAGGAAGTATAAAAGAAAGTACAGGTGATGAAGTGAGGACGAGAGAAGAGGCCTTAGCCTATGGATTGTCTTTCCCGGGGACTTACCAGCAAGCCCCTTTCCATGATCAAAATTGGCAGTTAGTGCGCGTACAGGGTAGCAAAAAGGCATTCCTGTGGACGTATGAAATGGATGGCTTGATCCATTTGAATGTCAAGGTCGATCCCCAGTGGCGGGATTTCTGGCGGGATGCATACGAGGCGGTTCTGCCCGGCTATCATCAGAACAAAGAGCATTGGAACACCATACGGCTGGATGGGACCATCCCGGATGCCGAAGTCAAGCGGATGATCGCGGAAAGTTACGATCTGGTGACGGACAGTCCGACCAAGCGTATTTATGAAGCGGTCAAGCGGATTCCCAAGGGACATGTGGCGACCTATGCACAGGTGGCAAGGATGGCAGGCAATGAGAAAATGTGCCGGGCGGTCGGAAATGCCCTGCACAAGAACCCGGATCCGGAAGGCATCCCCTGTTTTCGTGTTGTCAATGCCAAGGGACAACTCTCCGGTGCCTTTGCTTTTGATGGACCCGAGGAGCAGGCAAGGCGGCTTCGGGCAGACGGCATTGAGGTAGAAAATGGCAGGGTGGATCTGGAAAAATATGGGATGAAAGACCCGCAAGACGAATGAAAAAGTTCTTGCGTGCATAAAAGGGCTGTGCTATAATCTTATTTTGTCAGGACATGATTTTATTTTGAAATGGGTGGTTTCCCGAGTGGCCAAAGGGGACAGACTGTAAATCTGCTGCATCTTGCTTCGGTGGTTCGAATCCACCACCACCCATTGTACTTGACTATGGATAGGTAGTTGCAGGTGCTCATGACAACACTTGACTACAGATAAGTAGTTGCAGGTGCTCGTAACAACACTTGACTACTAAGTTCGAACTTCACTGACGTTCGTTCTCACTAAGGGTCAAGTATGCGTCGCACGTAAGATGCCAACGGCGTTTCACTTGTTGTCATCTAAGTGCTCATGGCAAGCCGCAGTGGCGGAACTGGCAGACGCGCAGGACTTAAAATCCTGTGGTGGTGACATCGTACCGGTTCGATTCCGGTCTGCGGCAGTTTCTGTAAGGAGGACTTCTTTCTGGATGGAAAGAGGTCCTTTTTGCATAATGCGAGGATTTACGTCGGTAGGGATTTTAACAGGATCATAGGAGGATTTGGTGCATGGCAGAAAAAGGTTCGGACAATATGAGATCGAAAGATAAAGGCTCCCATCGGATACGCTATGGCAGCCTTATTGTCATGCTGGCGGTACTGATCTTTGGTATGGTATATCTGCATGGAATGTTGCAAAAGCCGGAAGAACAAGTACCGACAAGTCCGGAAGAGACGACCGGATCGGAGCAGGAGCCGGCAGTCTTAGAGACGATAGAGGATCTGGATGCCGGGACGATTTTAGATGCAGAGCGGCTGGATCTGGAAGATCCGGGAAAATATTTTACCTCAAGTCAACTTACTGAGGCACAAAAAGATGATATGAAGGGGAAATCTTATATCGATAACCCGGATATTTCTTATGATGACCTGTCTTACCTCAAGGTCTTACATTATAATTATGATCACAAGATCCAGGTGGGTGAGATTGTTGTCAATGCAAAGATTGCTGAGGATTGCCGGCAGATCTTTCTGGAACTTTTTCAGGAGGGGTATGAGATCCATTCCATGTATCGGATCGACCGGTTTTACGAAGATGATATGGGGCGTGATGCTGCGCAGGCAGACATCGATTCCATCAATCAGGA
>CAVGHS010000007.1:0-21083 GCA_963629085.1 bacterium | reverse complement strand
GGATAATACGTCCGCTTTTCATTACCGCAAGATCGCAGGGACGAATGTCACATCTGAGCATGCGTATGGCATGGCGATCGACATCAACCCTCTGGAAAATCCCTATGTGCCTGCCAATGATGTGACAGCGACGGGAGCCAGCCCTTATGTGCAGTATGATCTTTATAAGGATCGGAGCGATCTGCGCCCACATATGATCGAGCGGGATGATGTCTGCTATCGCATTTTTACCCGGCATGGTTTTACCTGGGGCGGCGATTGGAATGGAACAAAAGATTATCAGCATTTTGAAAAGGAAATGTAAGAAATGAAACGATTGACCATAGGCATCCTGGCACATGTGGATGCCGGAAAGACAACCTTATCAGAAGCCCTTTTGTATGAGACGGGGGCGATCCGCAGCATGGGACGGGTCGACCATGGGGATGCCCATCTGGATACTGATGACATGGAGAAAGCGCGTGGGATTACCATTTTTTCCAAAATGGCACGTTTTGTGCAGAAAGATGCGGAATATGTCCTTTTAGACACGCCGGGACATGCGGATTTTACGGCAGAAATGGAGCGCACCCTGTCGGTGCTGGATTATGCCATTCTTGTGGTCAGTGGGATTGACGGCGTGCAGGGGCATACCAGAACCCTGTGGAAACTTTTGCAAAATTATGACATCCCTTGTGTCATTTTTGTCAATAAAATGGATGTCAGCCACAGGAGCCGGGAAGAACTGCTCTTGCATTTGCAGGAAAAATTGGCGGATGCCTGCATGGACTTTGGGGCTTTTTATGGGAATGCGGTCATGAGCGATCAGGACAAGGAGCATATCGCCCTGTGCAGTGAACCGCTTCTGGATGCCTTTTTAAATACCGGTGACTTAGATCAGGAACTCTTGGTAGAGGCGGTCGCTCAAAGGCAGATCTTTCCGGTTTTGTTTGGCTCTGCCCTTAAAGTGCAGGGAGTCAAGGGACTCTTGCAACTCATGCAGGACTATATGCGACAGCCGTCCTGGGGGCAGGCGTTTGCCGCCAGATGCTTTAAGATCGGGCGAGATGAAAAAGGCAACCGTCTGACCTATCTCAAGATCCTGGGCGGGATAATGCATATCAAAGATAACCTGTCGTATGCCATTCCTGTTACGGGAGCAGACAGTGATACCGAGGAGGAGACGGCAGAGGAGACCTGTCTGGAAAAGGTAAACCAGATCCGCCTGTATTCCGGGGATCGCTACGAGTGTGTAGATCAGGTGGAGGCAGGCGAGGTCTGCCTTATTTTGGGATTGAGCCAATCTTATGCAGGTATGCCACTTGGGGATTGCACGCGGGAAGAACATGCGATCATTGAACCGGTACTTTCCTATGAAGTCACCCCGCCGGAGGGCTGTGCGCCCCATGTCCTGCTATCTTATATGCGGCAGTTGGAGGAGGAAGATCCGACTCTTCGCGTGACCTGGCAGGAGAGGGCGAGACAGGTGCATGTGCACCTTATGGGACCGGTTCAGACGGAAGTCTTGCAGCAACAGTTGAAAAAGCGCTACGGCATTCTGGTCACCTTTGGTGCGGGAAAAGTACGATATAAGGAGACGATACGCGGTGCCGTAGAGGGCGTGGGACATTTTGAACCTTTGCGTCATTATGCGGAGGCACATATTTTGATCGAGGAACTGCCGCAGGGAAGCGGTATGGAATACGCTATGGACTGTCCGCAGGATATTTTGGATCTGAACTGGCAGCGCCTGATCTATACGCATCTTGTCGAGCGGATCCACCGGGGCGTTTTGACCGGTTCTCCCCTTACGGATGTGCGTCTTACTGTGGTAAGCGGTAAGGCACACAAGAAACACACGGAGGGCGGCGATTTCAGGCAGGCAACCTATAGGGCAGTCCGGCAGGGACTGCGCAAGGCAGAAAGCATACTCTTAGAGCCATATTACCGGGTGCGGATCGAGATGCCGCAGCAGGCGCTGGGACGCGTTATGACGGATATGAACAGGATGTATGGTAAGTTTGATGCACCCATCCTGGAAAAAGAGGCAGCCGTATTGCAGGGGATCGCGCCGGTAGCCCTCATGCGGGATTATGGCGCAAGTCTGGCGCAGGCGACCGGTGGGCTGGGGCAGATGACCCTTGCCCTGGAAGGCTATTTTCCCTGCCATAACCAGGATGAGGTTGTAGCAGAGATGGCTTATGACCCGGATAAGGATCTGCGAAATACCTGTGATTCGGTATTCTGTGGTCATGGTGCGGGCTATCTGGTACCTTGGTATGAGGTCGAGGATAAGATGCATATGCCGATGGCATCCTATCTGTATGAGAAAAAGCAGGAAGAAAGCATGGAGCAGGTCATTGCGGCAGCCAAGGCACGCGCAGAGGCGATGCGGCAGGGGCAGCCCAAGGGATATGACGGCTACGGCGGACTGGAATCGGATCTGGAAGAGATTTTTGTCCGTGAATTTGGGGAGATCAAGCGGCGACTGCCGGGAGCAGAGAAGCGTGTGATCGATGCAGACCGAAAGGAACGGATGCAGGAGGCGCGCGAAGCCTATCAAAAAGCGCATGACAAGGACAAGAAAGCACCGGTCAGGAAGAAGTATCTTCTGGTCGATGGCTATAATGTGATTTTTGCCTGGAAAGAGTTGGATGAGATCGCTAAGGCCAGCATTGACGGTGCCAGGGGCAGATTGCTGGATATCATGTGTAATTATCAGGGGCATATAGGGCAGGAAGTGATTGTTGTCTTCGATGCCTATCGCGTGCGTGGCCATGCAGAAGAAGTGGTGGACTATCACAATATCCATGTGGTCTATACGAGAGAAGCGGAGACGGCGGATGCCTATATAGAGCGCACGACACATGATATGGCGGGCAAATACGAAGTGACGGTGGCAACGTCGGATCGCAGGGAGCAGATGATCGTCATTGGCGAGGGGGCAAGGCGGTTTTCGGCAAGGGATCTGGAAAAGGAAGTAGAGCGCGTCAACCGGGAGGCTATGGAGGCATTTAAACCACTGGACTGAGACAATTTTTGACAGACAAGCCATAGGAGTATGTGTTATACTAATCTACATGGTATGAGACGTTTATAAAGAGGTAGCAATATGAAAATGATTCATTGTGCAGATCTGCATCTGGATTCCAAGATGGAAAGCAATCTGGATCGGGATGCAGCAAGCATGCGACGGGATGAATTGCTGGATACGTTTGAGCGCATGGTGGCATATGCCGCAGAGCAGGACGTGCGTGTGATCCTGATCGCCGGAGATCTGTTTGACAAGCCAAATGTACGAAAGACGGCAAAGAACCGTGTGATCGAGCAGATCAGACAGCATCCGCAGATCGATTTTTGCTATATCAGGGGCAATCACGATCAGTTGGATTTTGTGGAAGACTTATCCGAACAGGAAGATATTACCAATTTAAAACTCTTTGGTACAGACGAATGGACATCCTATGATTATGGGGATGTGGTCATTACCGGCATGGAACTGGTCAAGGAAAACAGTCAGACCTTAGGCATGAATCTGGTGCTGGATCAGAACCGTGTGAATATTGTTGCCTTGCACGGACAGGAGTCGGATTATCAGGGCAATGACCGGACAGAGGTTGTCAACCTCTTCATGCTGCGGGGCAAGTATATCGACTATCTGGCATTGGGACATATCCATTCCTACAAAAAGGAAAGGCTGGATGACCGTGGTGTCTATTGTTACAGTGGCTGTCTGGAGGGACGCGGTTTTGACGAGTGTGGAGAGAAGGGCTTTGTCCTTTTGGACATCACCGAGGGCAAGATCCATACAGAATTTGTGCCGATCGCAAAAAGGATGCTGCATGAAGTCAAAGTAGAGGTCGATCCGACCATGGATATGGCGGCGATCATCCGTGCTGCCAAGGAATGTGTGAAAGATATCTCATCTGAGGATCTGATCAAGATCCTGGTGACCGGGGAGACCAATATAGATACGGATATCGATTGTGAGCGCCTGCGCCGCAGTCTGGATCAGGATTTCTTTTTTATCAAAGTCTATGATCGCACATCGGTACAGATCGATTATGAGAGTTTCCGCAATGACAAGTCTCTCAAAGGAGAGTTTGTCCGTCTGATGGAAAGACAGCATATGCCGGAAGATGAGAGAGCAGCCATTATTGAGTTGGGTATGAAAGCAATTATGGGTGAGGACATAGAAGTATGAAGTTAATTTCCTGTTATATTACCGGATTTGGGACAATCAAAGAGTGGTCTTACGATTTTGCTGACGGCATGAATGCCCTGTGTCAGGAAAATGGCTGGGGAAAGACGACCTTCAGTGTGTTTTTGAAAGCCATGTTCTACGGCATGGACTATTCGGCGCGCACCAAGATGCTGACCGAGCGCAAGCATTATATGCCTTGGGATGGCGGAGTCTGTGGCGGTTATCTGATCTTTGAGGCAGAAGGTAAGCAGTACCGGGTCGAGCGCAGTTTTGGCAAGACGGATAAGGATGACACCTTTACCTTGATCGACACCAATACCGGGGCAGTTTGTGATGATTTTTCACAGAATCTGGGCGAAGAACTCTTTCAGGTAGACCGGGATTCTTTTGAAAAAAGTATCTTTATCCCACAGGCGGCGGTATCCACTGCCATGACGGACAGCCTGAATGCCAAGATGGGAAATCTGGCTGCGGCTAAGGACGACATCAATAATTTTGATGAGGCTTTGAACCGTGTGAGTGAAGTGCGCAAAAATTACACGAGGCGGAGCAAGGTCAACAACGGCAAGATCAATATCATCAAGGAAGAGATCAGCAGATGCAGTGAAGTGATCGACAAGAAGGCGGCGATCTTGGATGGCTATCGCAAGCAGTTTGATAAGTTAGAGGAAAAGAAGAAATCCTTAAACTGGATGGAGGCAGAAAAGAACCGTATCACGGATGCCATTCGTACGCAGAGTAAGCGCGAACAGGATATGGGAGCCTATCGCCAGCAAAAGGAATTTCTGGAAAAGCAGCAGGAAGAAATGAATGCTTTGGATGATTTCTTTGCCACAGGTCTGCCGACGGAGGAAGAACATGCCAAACTGGAGGATGTGGAACGCCAGTATGACATGAGCCGGCGCACGGAAAAGGATCTGGCGATCAAGTTGCCGCCAGACCAGCAGATCAAGAAGTGGGAGAATCTCTTTGGGGATCAAGTGCCGGATGATGAGGATCTTGCTAAGTGGAAGGATATGTCTGCCCGCGTGCAGGAATTGCGCATGCAGGGAGAACACTCCAAGTTGTCAGAGGAAGCGACGGCACAGTTAGACCAGTTAAAATATTTCTTTGCAAATAAGATTCCGACAGAAGAAGAATTATCACAGATAGAAAAGGACGTTGTGGAATTGTCGCGTCTGGATGGTCGTATCGTGGAGCAGGATGAGAATTATCGAAACATCAAGGCACGCGCGGATATGGCACAAAAGACCGGCAGGATGGCTGGAAAGACGGCGGGTGTCCTGGTGCTTTTTATTTTGTTTGCAGCCCTGCTTTTGGGAGGTTTTTCTTTCCGTGTCCTTGCACCGGAAGCGGAGGGCAGTACCATCTATCAGATCCTTTGCTTTGTTGGCGCAGCAGCGACAGGTGTAGCCGCTTTTATGCAGATCGGAAGAATACGATCACTACACCGCAATAAACAGGAAGATCTACAGGGACAACTTGCAGAGGCTGAGGAGGCGCTGGCACAGAGCAGGGAGGAACGAGAAACTCTGGCGATTCGCTGTAAAGCCTTTTTGGCAGATTTTAAACTGACACCGGCAGACAGTATGCAGCAGATGGTCTATGAGATACGTGTCAATCTGGATCACTATATACGTCTGCGGGAGGAAGAACAGCAGGCAACTGCGCAGACGACAGATGCCGTAGAAGAAATGGCAGATCTGCGGATGGAACTTTATACTATACTCGACCGTTATGCCCAGGTCTATCATATGGATCTGTATCATGAAGGCAATGAGGCGGACCTTTTGGAACAACTGAAGAAAGATAAGCATGCTTATGAGGAATACATCCACTGTCGTAAGCAGTTGGAATTGATCCGTTTGACTATGGAGGAGCAGAAACGTCTGCTGGCAAAATATCTGGGCAGATTTCCATTGGAGGAAGGACCATCCATGCAGGAACAGTTGCACCTGATCCGCAGCAAACGACAGCGATACGGTCAGTTGCAGGAAGAAATCGGTGGCTTGCAGGAAAAGATCCAGGCATTTGCTGAGGATAATCAGGTAGAGGAGATGACACTTTCCGTCGAGCAGTTACAGGAGAAGCAGGTACAGATAGACGAGGAGATCAAGGATATGCAAAATGGCATCACCCAGGATCGGGAGTCACTGCATCAGTTGTCGGTCGAACTGGATAGCATTGAAGATGCGGAGAACCGTCGCGATGTGCTTTTGGAGGAAAAGGCAGAGTGTGACCGCAAGGTAGACCTGCTTACCAAGACCGAGGAATTTCTAAAGATAGCCAAGGAACAGTTCTTATCTACCTATATGCGGCCTTTGCGTCAGGGCATGGAACATTATATGGCGATCTTGGATGATAAATATAAGGACTCCGTCAAAGACATGGATTTTGATATTACCATGGATCTGTCCGTGCAGGTGCTGAGTCAGGGATCTACCCATTCCAGTGATTATCTGAGTCACGGCTATCAGGATCTGGTGGGACTGTGTGCCAGATTTGCCCTGGTGGATGTCTTGTATCATAAGGAACAGCCGGTCATCGTGCTGGATGATCCTTTTACCAATTTAGATGAGAATAAGATCGCGCATGCATTAAAACTGCTTTCGGATATTGCAAAGGAGCGGCAGATTGTTTACTTTACCTGTCACGAAAGCCGTATGCCATCGTAGGATTGCTTATGATCCCCTTGTCATCAGAGGACGAAAAAGTTCTTGACAGGCAGGGGGATTTTCGATAAAATCAACTTGTTGTTGTGAAACGACGAGCCCAGTTAGCTCAGTTGGTAGAGCAGAGGACTGAAAATCCTCGTGTCTCTGGTTCGATTCCGGAACTGGGCATCTGCGGGTGTAGTTCAATGGTAGAACATCAGCCTTCCAAGCTGAATACGTGGGTTCGATTCCCATCACCCGCTCTTATGAAAAGCCTTGATTCGATATGGATCAAGGCTTTTTACGTTCATATCTTGTAGTCTATGAAAAATAGGCAGAAAAGGGGCAGATGATGGATAAAAGAGAAGCACCGATCGCAGTGTTTGACTCGGGCATGGGTGGTGTCAGTGTTTTGCGTGAACTGATCAAAACGATGCCGGAAGAAGATTTTTATTATTTTGGTGACTCCAAGAACGCACCGTATGGAATCAAGAGCACAGAGACAGTGCGCGGACTCACCATTGCGCATACAGAAGATTTTATGAAAATGGGAGCAAAGGGCGTTGTGATCGCCTGCAATACGGCTACCAGTGCGGCAGTGCGCGTCTTGCGCCAAATGTACCCGGAATTGCCATTGGTAGGGATCGAGCCGGCGGTCAAGCCGGCAGCAGAAAAGTATCCACAGGGCAATATCCTTGTGATGGCAACACCGATCACGATCCGGGAAGAAAAATTGCATCACTTGATCGAAAAATATGGCGGTCATGCCAATGTGATGCCGCTTGCCTGTCCGGGGCTGATGGATTTTGTAGAGGCAGGAAATATTGACAGCCCGGAACTCTATGGTTTCCTTCGTGATCTGTTAGAGCCTTATCAGAAGGATCTGGATGCGGTCGTTTTGGGATGCACCCATTATCCTTTTGTGCGTAAGGTCATCGAGAGGATCGTAGGAGATCAGGTGGAGATTTTTGATGGCGGTGCTGGAACGGCGCGGGAAATGCGAAGGAGGCTTGCGGTGGATGGACTATTGCGGGAGCCGACAGGAAGACAAGGAAAAATTGACTTTCACAATAGTGATCTGACAAAGGAAAGAGAAGCCTTATTTGAAAAATTATTGCACTACTAGGCAGAGATTTTCCGGGAATAAGTGGCGAATTCGTCAGGGTGTGGAAAAACCCATAAACGCTTGCATTAGGCATATGATAGGAGTAAAATAATTGCGGTTCAAAGGAAACCGTATGGTTTTACAAATATATAAAATGAAAGAAGGAAAAGGTGAGCGTTATGAATTACGAATTTTTACTTTGGATTGCTTTGATTTTAATTTCGACAAAGGTATTGGGGCTCTTGTGTAAGGCAGTACATTTGCCGGAGGTTGTAGGAGCACTCCTGGCAGGTGTGATCTTAGGACCTTCTGCGCTGGGGCTTATGTCCATGGAGGGGGATACCGGTACACTGCTTACTTATGTAGCAGAGATGGGCGTTATTTTCCTCATGTTCTCCGCAGGTCTGGATACAGACTTAAAGGAATTGAAGGCAAATATCGGAGCCTCTTTTGTTACGGCATTGATCGGTGTTATCGTGCCACTGATCGGTGGTATGATCGGTTATGCACTCTATTTTGGAGAAGATCTGAGCAATTATGATCAGATGTTACAGAGTCTTTTTGTCGGTGTTGTTTTGACGGCAACTTCCGTTAGTATTACGGTAGAGACCCTGCGGGAAATGGGCAGACTGTCCGGCAAGGTCGGTATGACGATCTTGGGCGCCGCCATTATTGATGATATCCTGGGTATGGTCGTCTTGGCTGTTGTTTCCAGCATGAAGGATACTTCCGTAAAGCCGGCAACCGTATTGGTCAAGATTGTATTGTATTTTGTATTGATCCTGATCCTGTTTCTGGTTACCAGCCGTCTGGAATTTGCCATCGAAAAGAATGATCACAAGAGACGTGTGGCAATCTTTGCCATTGCCTTCTGCTTTATCTTAGCCTATGTATCAGAGATCGGTTTTGGTATTGCGGATATTACCGGTGCATATTTTGCCGGTGTTATGCTTTGCCAGTCCAAGATCAGAGATTATGTGGATGTCAAGATACATGATGTATCTACCGTATTTTTCTCATGTATCTTCTTTGCCAGTGTAGGTTTAAAGGTTACCCTTGGCGGTATGACCTTAAAGGTATGGATGTTTGCAGTGATCCTGACACTTATCGCTATCATTTCCAAGATGGTAGGCTGCGGACTGGGCGCAAAGATCTGTAAGTTTACCTGGAAAGAGTCTTTGCAGACAGGTGTTGGTATGATCTCCCGTGGCGAGGTTGCTCTGATCGTTGCTGAAAAAGGTCGTCAGGTCGGACTGATCAGCGAAGATCTGTTTGCACCGATCATTCTGGTCGTTATCGTTACCACACTGATCACACCAATCCTCTTAAAGGTAGTATTCAAGGGGGATGAGCCTGCAACAGGCGCACCGGAACAAGCAAAAGCAACCAACTAAAAGGGTGGTTACCATATGAAAAAAGAATTTAAAGAGGCGCTGGAGGATTCACCGATCATTGCAGCGATCAAAGACGATGCAGGATTGGAGCGTTGCCTAGCCTGTGACAGCCGTATTATTTTTATCCTTTACGGTGATGTGATCACCATTCCGGATATTGTGGAAAAGGTCAAGTCATCCGGTAAACTGGCATTTGTACATATGGATCTCATACAGGGACTCAGTTCCAAAGAGGTTTCGGTTGATTATATTGCAAAGTTTACCAAGGCGGATGGCGTGATCTCGACCAAGGCACCCATCATTGCAAGAGCAAGGGAATTATCCTTGGGAACTATCATGCGGTTTTTCTTTATTGATTCCATGGCATATGACAGCATTGAACGTCAGTTAAAGAACACCAAACCGGATGTGATCGAGGTCTTGCCGGGACCTATGCCAAGCGTTGTGCGACGCATTCATAAGATGAACCATCAGCCTCTGATTTCCAGTGGACTGATCAGTGAAAAGGAAGATGTCTATGCACTCCTGGATGCAGGAGCCACAGCGATTTCTACCACTGATCAGGATGTCTGGTTCTTATAAAAAATCCCTGTCAGATGTATATGCATCTGATGGGGATTTCTTTGTGTCTGGCACATTATTTCTTATTTTAGGACAGGGCTTGTATTGTCTGCTTCATATCCTCCGGCAATGGTGCGGTAAAGGTCATAGGCTCCTTTGTGATCGGATGGATAAAGGACATACGGTAAGAGTGCAGTGCCTGCCGCTTCATGTAGCGCATGTCGGGGTGATAGAGATAATCGCCGATCAGAGGATGCCCGATGTATTTCATGTGTACGCGGATCTGGTGGGTACGACCGGTTTCCAGTTGCAGGGAAACCAGCGCATGATCGTTTAACTCCTGCTCGATCTTATAGTGGGTAATGGCGCGGTCACCACGCGAAAAATCAACCTCTCTTGCAAGGATAGTTCCATCCACCCGGGCAAGGGGAGCATCAATGGTGCCGCTGGCGGGATCCGGTATGCCACTGCAAATGGCAAGATATTCCCGCCGGACTTCCTTTTTTGCCACGGCATCGGATAGGATGCTGGAGGCGACTAGATGTTTTGCCACGATGGTAAGACCGGATGTGTCACGATCCAGTCGGTTGGTGCAGCGAAAGATGAATGGCTTGCCCTGTTTCTCATAATAATATGCCAAGGCGTTTGCCAGCGAATTCTCATAATTTGCCATGGAAGGATGAATGGGCATACCCGCTGCCTTGTTGACGACAATGATATCCTCATCCTCGTAGACAATGTCCAGCGGTAGTTCTACCGGAGGAATCTTTTCGGAGGATCCATCCTCACTGATCTGGACGCGCAGATGGTCACCGGCATGGACCTTGTCCTTCATATAGACGAATTTGCCGTTTAAGAGGATGTTTTCCGGCATGCGCTTGATCAGGGTCAAGTTCTGCCCAGAGTAGCCCTGTCTTCTTAAAAACTGTTCAATGCGGATGTCTGCATCTGCCTGAGTGATCTGATAGCCAATCGTTCTTTTCATGTATCTATGCCTGCTCCATTTTTTTCAATGCCTTTTTAAACTGGATACGAAAGAGTATGATCGTAAAGGTGACAGCCAAGATGTCAGCGATTGGTTCCGCGGTGTAAACTGCCATGGTCTTGTCAGCAAGAAAATGCGGCAGGATATAGATGAGCGGGATCAGGAGTACAAATTTACGCATGATGGCGACAATGATGGAGCAGACGGCATTGCCGGTAGAGACAAAGGTCATCTGGCAGGCAATCTGAATACCCATCATAAAGAGTGCTCCACAGTAAATGCGCAGAGCCTTAGCGGAGAAGGCTAAAAGGCTGGCATCGTTTGTAAACATACCGGCAAAAATCTGCGGAAATGCCTGCACACAGATCCAGAGGATAACGGAGTAGGTCAGGCTGGTGACCAACAAAAGTTGAAAACTCTTTTTGACACGGGCGCTGTCTTTGGCACCAAAATTGTAACTGGTGATCGGTTGTGCCCCCTGTGCGACGCCCTGCAATGGAAGCATGGCAAACTGCATAACGCTGGTCAGAATGGTCATGGCACCAACGGCAACATCACCGCCGTATTTGAGCAGAGAAGAGTTAAAGCACATGGAAATGATACTTTCTGTGGATTGCATGATAAAGGCGGAAAGTCCTAGGGCAACGCATGCCGGCATGAGGGAGAGTCCACTGCGTAAGTTGGCTTTTCGGATGCGCAGCAAGGTCTTTTTCCCGAGCAGAAAATAAATGCACCAGATACAGGAGCATGCCTGGGAAAGGATGGTAGCAAGGGCTGCTCCGCGGACGCCCATATGCAGGGCAAAAATAAAGATCGGATCTAATATGATATTGATGATGGCACCGATCAGGACGGTCATCATGCCGTCTTTGGCAAAGCCCTGTGCCGTGATAAAGGCATTTAAGCCGAGCGTCATTTGCACAAAGATAGTACCAAGTGCATAAAGGCTCATATATGAAGTCGCATAAGGGATCGTGTTCTCACTGGCGCCAAAGAGGAGCAAAAGATCACGATTCCAGATGAGAATGATGACAGTAAGTACCAGTGAGATCATGATCTGTAGTGTGACACAACCGCCGAGGATTTTTTCCGCGGAGTCGTGATCGCCCTTTCCCATAGCGATGGATGCACGCGGTGCAGCACCGGCAGAGACCAGACAGGCAAAGGCGGATATGATCATGATGATCGGCATGCAGACACCCACACCGGTCAGAGCAAGGCTGCCCTCGCCCGGAATGTGGCCGATATAAATGCGGTCTACAATGTTGTAAAGCATATTTACCAACTGGGCGATGACGGTTGGGATCGCCAACTTAAATAATAATTTACCGATAGGCTCGGTTCCTAAAAATTCTTTATCCTGATTCATAGTGCTTATCCTTTCTTGTATAAATCCGTAAACGCATAAAACATATTATAACACAGATGCACAGGACGACACCTAGATTTTTTGCTGGATTTGGACAGAATTTGGGTAAAAAAAGAGAAGCCGTCCCCCAACGGCTTCTCCTTTATCTCCCTTATTAAAACCCCTTACATTTTACTCCGTATCTTCTCAAAAAAGACTTCTTACTTTGCGTCTACATTCTTTGTCGCTACGACATCAACACCTGTGTCACAGACGTTGGCAAGAACAACATCACCAATGGCAACCGGTGCAGGAACGACAACATTTTCCAGAGCCTTGCAGATATCAAAGATCATGCCCTTTGGAATATCTTCTCTGGTCTTGCAGGAAACCATGTTGATCTTGCCACCTTTGACGCGGACAGATGATGTAACGATTCTGGTAGGATTCGTACATTCTTTTCTGGCATATTTATCGCCGTTTGGACAAGTGTTTCCGGTCACTTCTGTCACTTGACCATTTTCTAATGTAACCTTAAGGCTGCATCCCATAGGACAGCCGATACAAATCAATTCTCTTGTTTCCATCCTTATGCCTCCTCGATCTTGATTGTAATGTTCTCAATGTCAGGATACTCTGCCAACTGTGATTTCTTCAGAACCACCTGCTCCATTTCACCCGGTGCCATAACCGGACGTTTTCTCTTGGAGATCAAGGTGTCACCATAGTATGTAGCGATCGCACATCCCTTGAATACCTGACCTACACGGAAACGAACCGTCAAAGTGTCGTCCATGACTTCCGGACGGACATATTTTGGAACGGTATAGCGGACACCGTCAACCGGCAGGATCTCGATCTGCTTTGCAGAAGTAACTTCGCCTTCCTTGATATATTTTGCAGCATTCTTTCCGGCATTCGTTGCTTCCTGTGAAACAAAGTCAACCAGATCATGCACATGAAGTACGTTACCACAAGCAAATACGCCAGGAATGTTGGTCTCTAAACTGTCATTTACAACAGGACCGGAAGTGATAGGACTAAGGTCTACGCCTGCGGTCTTGGAAAGTTCATTTTCCGGTAAAAGTCCACAAGACAGAAGCAGGGTATCGCAATCGTAGTGGATTTCTGTTCCAGGGATCGGCTTGCGGTCCGGTCCGACTTCGGCGATGGTAATGCCTTCCACACGTTCCTTGCCCTGAATGTCAACGACGGTGTGAGATAAGTAAAGCGGAATATCGAAGTCATTTAAGCACTGTACGATATTTCTCTTCAGACCACCGGAATAAGGCATGAGTTCGGCAACAGCGAGAACCTTTGCGCCCTCTAAGGTCATACGACGTGCCATGATCAGTCCGATATCACCGGATCCTAATATCACAACGCGGCGGCCAGGCATATAGCCTTCGATATTAACAAGGCGCTGGGCGGTACCGGCAGAGAAAATACCTGCTGGACGGTAGCCCGGGATGTTGAGTGCACCACGGGAACGTTCACGACATCCCATAGCCAGTACAACAGCCTTTGCCTCTACGGTAAACATACCATCGGTAGAGTTCATGGCGGTAACGACCTTGTCATTTGAGATATCCATGACCATGGTGTTCAACTTGTACTCGATACCACGTTCCTCCACCTGAGCGATGAAGCGTGATGCGTATTCCGGACCGGTCAACTCTTCTTTAAATGTGTGAAGACCGAATCCGTTATGGATACACTGGTTTAAGATACCACCTAATTCACGATCTCTTTCAATAATTAAAATACTATCAATTCCATTATCTTTTGCAGCGATAGCAGCAGCAAGACCTGCAGGACCACCACCAACAATGACTAAATCATATTTCATTTTCGTGCTCCTCCTTATATCTTCTTGTTGTAACCAAATACGATCTTGGCATCTTTACCATTCTTGGTTACATCAAACATGCTCATTGGAACTTCACGCTCCAAAATCTCCATTGTTTTCGGTGAGCAGAAGCCTGCCTGACAACGTCCCATGCCGGCTCTTGTTCTACGCTTTACAGCGTCTAAGGATCTGGCACCTAAGGTTCTGTGGATGGCATCTAAGATCTCACCTTCGGTGATCATTTCACAACGGCAGATGATGTTTCCGTATGCCGGCTGCTTTTTGATGAGTTCATTTCTTTCCTCAACAGAAAGGGTTGCCGGATTGAGAATGCCCTTGCGGTGTCCGTTGAAGGAAGGATTCTTTTCCAATCCTAACTTTTCTGCAACCTGTGTGGCTACCATCTCGCCAATAGCTGGTGCGGAAGAAAGACCCGGAGATTCAATACCGGCTGCGTTGAAGAAGCCTTCTGCATCTTCTGCTTCGCCAATGACGAAATCACCGCCAACTTCATGAGCACGAAGTCCGGCAAAGGATGTGATGACCTGACGTAGAGGTACGTTCTTGACAGACTGTGCACTGGTTGCTCCCAAAGAACCAAGTCCTTCTGTTGTTGTGTTGATACCTTCTTTATTGTCGACATCTTCTGCGGTAGGTCCGACCAAAAGGTTGCCGTGTACGGTAGGTGTAACTAAGACACCCTTGCCCATCTTGCTAGGCAACTGGAAGATGGTGTGGCTGACATGGCTGCCTGCATCTTTGTCCAGTAACATGTACTGACCGCGGCGGGCGATGATCTGTAACTTGCGTTCGCTTACCATGTTGTTGAACTTGTCAGCGTAAACACCGGCTGCGTTGACAACGATCTTAGCCTCGATCGTGTCCTTATCGGTCTTGATCAGATAATGATCATCAGACTTGGTGATGTCTGTTACTTCTGTATTCAGGAAGAACTCTACGCCGTTGTCGGCTGCATTTTCTGCAAATGCCATGGTCAGGTGGAATGGACAAACAATGGCACCGGTAGGAGCGTAAAGCGCTTTGACAACATCATCTGCGAGATTTGGCTCCATCTGGATGAGTTCGTCACGATCTAAGATGCGAAGATTCGGAACACCGTTTTTCTTTCCTTTTTCCAATAATTCGTCCAGAAGAGATGGATCCTGATCCTTGGTGCAAACAACGAGAGAACCGTTTCTCTTAAATGGGAAATCCAGATCCTTGGATAACTGATCCATCATCTCATTTCCTCTGACATTGAGTTTTGCCTTTAAGGTTCCCGGAGTAGCATCAAAACCTGCGTGAACGATAGCACTATTGGCTTTTGATGTTCCGTTGCAAACGTCTTCGTCTCTTTCAATGACACATGCGTTTACTTTGTACTTGGATAATTCTCTTGCGATGGCACTGCCGACTACGCCAGCACCAACAATTGCTACATCATACATATGTAACGACTCCTTTCTTTGCATAAAAAAACAAGATAAATAAAGCGAATTGTATTCGCCTATTTACCTTGCTCTCATCTCTGGTAATTTATTTATTTTGTGATATGATTATAGCACGCAAAAGTAGCAGGTACAATACCCAAATGGGAAAAAATGGGTCATATCTAAAAGTTATTTTTTTAACGAGGTGTCCGATGGCAAATGTGGGAAATCAGAAGCAAAAACTTCTTTATATAATGGAAATTTTTCTGCGGGAGACGGATGAGGAACATCCGATCACGGCGGCGCAGATCATCGAGAAATTAGAGGCAAGAGAGATCGTGGCGGAGCGAAAAAGCATTTACCGCGATATCCGTGCTTTGCAGGATTATGGGATGGATATTGAAAAAGCCCCGGAGCAGAATGGATTTTATCTGGCAGAGCGTACCTTTGAACTGGCGGAATTAAAACTGCTGGTGGATGCGGTGGCGGCGTCTAAGTTCATTACAGAAAAAAAGTCCCGACAACTGGTGCAAAAGATCGAGCATTTAGGAAGTACCTATCAGGGGAAGCATCTGCACCGTCAGGTCGTTGTTTCGGATCGTGTCAAAATGGCAAATGAGCGTATCTATTATACGATCGACGAGATCTATCAATGCATTGACAACAACCATAAAATGACCTTCCAATATCTGGAGTGGAATGATAAGAAAGAACAGACCTTGCGTCATGGGGGCAAGTGGTACGAGGTAAGTCCGGCTTTCTTATTATGGGACAATGAATACTATTATCTGGTGGCATGGGATGAGGAGGCATGTGCGGTGCGCCATTACCGTGCGGATAAGATCCTGGACGCAAAGGAGATGGATGAAACACGCAGTCGGGATGTCCTTGCAATCGAAGACCAGAAAGCGGATTATGCGAAAAAGCGTTTCAGTATGTTTGCCGGAGCGGCGGAGATCGTGACCCTGCGTGCACCAAAATACATGGCAGGTGTTATGATCGACCGCTTTGGCACAGAGGTAAAGATGCGACGGGAGGGAGAAGATATCCTGGTGCGTACCGAGGTGGAGGTCAGTCCGCAGTTCTTTGGCTGGATCACGGGCTTAGGTGCCGGGGTACAGATTCTGGGACCGGAGACTGTGCGCAGATCCTATCAGGAACATATGAGACAAATTCTCTCTTTCTATGAATAAATTGTCCTTTACATCAATACTTGATTATGATACTCTTTTAACATGTTAGCACACTAAAGTATATAGGGTGCTGGGAATAAGTATAGGAAGAAAGAGGACGCAGGTATGAAGATGAAAAAGATTATGGCAGGACTTTTAGCAGGTCTGATGGCACTTTCCATGGTGGCATGTGGCAATAAGTCGGCAAGTACAGACAAGGCAGATACAAAGGACACCAACAATGATGGCAAGTTTGTGGTTGGCTTTGATCAGGACTTTCCGCCATTTGGATATGTTGGTGATGATGGAGAATACACCGGATTTGATTTGGAACTGGCAGCGGAGTGTGCAAAGCGCATGGGACAGGAAATTGTCTATCAGCCGATTGATTGGGATGCCAAGGATATGGAGTTAGAGTCAGGAACGATCGACTGCATCTGGAATGGCTTTACTATGGATGGGCGTGAGGATAAATACACATGGACAGATCCTTATATGGATAATTCACAGGTAGTTGTTGTCCGCAAAGATTCCGGTATTACCAGTCTGGATGATCTGGCAGGCAAGATCGTGGAAGTACAGAAGGAGTCCAGTGCCCAGTCAGCCCTGGAAGAAAATACAGACTTATCCGGTTCCTTTGCACAACTTTTGACCGTGGGCGAGTATAATACAGCCATTATGGACCTGGAAAGCGGGGCGGTAGATGCGATCGCCATGGATATTTTTGTTGCCAAGGATCAACTGGCAGACAAGGGGGATGAACTTGTTATCTTAGATGAACAGATCTCTTCTGAAAAGTATGCGGTTGGATTTTTGAAAGGAAATACAGAACTGCGTGATGATGTGCAAAAGACCTTAGAGGAAATGGTCGATGACGGCACATTTGCCAAGATCTCAAAGAAGTGGTTTGATTCCGATGTTTGCATTTTAAAATAATCAGGTGATGAAATGAGTTTACAGTTGATACTTTTGCAGTTGTCAGAAGGCATGTTATCTACCATCTGGATCTTTGTACTGACACTGCTCTTTTCCCTCCCTTTGGGACTTTTGATCGCATTTGGGCGGATGTCGCGCAATGTCATCCTGCGCAATATCACAAGGATCTACATATCGATCATGCGAGGAACACCGCTGATGCTGCAACTTCTGGTGGTCTATTTTGGACCGTATTATATCTTTGGCATCAGTATTTCGTCCTCCTACCGGGCATATGCGGTCATTATCGCATTTGCGCTAAACTATGCAGCCTATTTTGCAGAGATCTATCGAAGTGGCATTGCCTCTATGCCAAAAGGGCAGTATGAGGCAGCCAAGGTCTTGGGCTATAGCAGGACGCAGACCTTTTTTATCATCATTCTGCCGCAGGTGATCAAGCGCATCCTGCCTTCCGTGACCAATGAAGTGATCACGTTGGTAAAGGATACTTCACTGGCATTTTCCATTGCTTATGCGGAAATGTTTACACAGGCAAAGGCGCTGGCGGCATCGCAAAAGAGCATGGTGCCATTCGTGGCTGCAGCCGTATTTTATTATGTTTTCAATTTTGTTGTGGCGGCGATCATGGAATTCTTTGAGAAAAAGATGGCATATTACCAATAGGATAGGAAGGATATCTGGATGAATATATTAGAATTAAAACACGCAAAAAAGTCTTTTGACGGCGTGGAAGTCTTAAAAGACATTGATCTGTCGGTATCCGAGGGACAGGTGGTTTCTATCATAGGACCTTCCGGCTCCGGCAAATCCACCCTGCTTCGTTGTGCGACTTTTCTGGAGACGCTGGACGATGGTAGTCTGTCTTATCAGGGGCAGGAAGTCGTGCACTCGGAAAATGGCAGAGCAGTCTATGGGAATAAGGCGCAGATCAAACAGGCAATGGGGAGTTTTGGACTTGTTTTTCAGAATTTCAATCTCTTTCCGCATTTTACTGTTTTGAAAAATATCACGGATGCGCCGATCCGTGTGCAGAAGCGTCCCAAAGAGCAGGTGGAGGCAGAGGCGCGGGTGCTGTTGAAAAAGATGGGACTTGCAGATCGCGCGGATGCGTATCCCTGCCAGTTGTCCGGCGGACAGCAGCAGCGTGTTTCCATTGCGCGGGCGTTGGCGCTCAAGCCGGCGATCCTTTTTTTTGATGAGCCGACCAGTGCGCTGGATCCGGAACTGACACTGGAGATCTTAAAAGTCATCAAGGAACTGGCGGCGGAAAAGATGACTATGGTCATTGTGACGCACGAGATGAATTTCGCCAAAGATGTGTCAGACCGGATGATCTTTATGGATAAGGGTTTGATCGTCGAGGAAACGACACCGGAGTTGTTGTTCAAGTCCAAAAATCAGAGGACAAAAGAATTTTTGGGAAAGTATCACGACCTATCATAAAAAGACAAGACAAGAAGGCTGCATCGTAACGGAATGCAGCCTTTTTCACGTTGTAGAGGGCGCATAGGCGGGGGGGTTGGAGCGGGTGGGCTAATGGAAAATATTGGAGCAAAATTCGTCGTGTCTCTTAAAAGAGGTGTTTGTTTGCCATAAACTGTCTCTTGCACAGCTTCGACAAGCGACGGGATGTGTTCGTCTGGGACAGATATTCAGGGCGCCACTTATAAGAGATGCTAAGGACTTGGTCGTAAGGTTACAACTAGATGGGGCAACCGGCGCAAACGAACATCCGTGTGCGGTTGCGCCTCTCGGGTACATCCCTGTACCCGAGTTGCCTACTTGTGTACAAGTCCTAAGTATCTCTAATGCGTTCTGCATTCATATCTGTCCTCAGACGAACATCATCCCTGGCGATTGTCTAACTTTGCAAAGACAGTTTTCATCACCAAAAACAAACGCCTCTTTTTAGAGACACAGAAATTGGCGACATTTTTTTTAGCCAACCGCTCCAATCCGTCTGGATGATTCACCCTAATCGCATATATGCGTCGCAATCCGCCCTGGACTACATTCCCAAACTTGCTGCCTATGCGCCTGAAACTACCTGCTTTACGCACGCAGACCTACCTATGCAATCTACTTTGGCTGCTTCTGGTAATGCCGCAGGATCAGTTTGATCTCATCCTTTAGGATGTCCTGTCCCTCCGGTGAGAGGTTGCCGCAAGCCTGCAAGATGGCAACGGCATCATCGGACAAGTCCGGTATCGTATTTTCTGGTGGAGTGTAACCCAGCAGATAGTCGCAGGTCGTGTTGAAATAGGCTGCCATACGCATCAGAATATCGTAACTTGGCTGACGTTTGCCTGAAAGATAGCCACTGAAGGTTGACGGATGAATATGTAAGGATTCACAGACCTGCTTTTTACTGGTGTCTTGCAGTTCCATGAGATTGGTGATACGCTCTCCTAAAAGCATTGATGACATAAGTGCTTCTCCTATCGTTTATCATTAGTAATTAAATAAATGATAGAACAGGCAAATTTGAATTTGACCGGATTTCACATAACGCATAATTGGAACGCAAAACGCCACGGGCGATTTAGATATATCCGCCGTCCATGGAAACGACCTGTCCGGTCAGGTAGGATGGCATTTTTATCATCTGTAGTACCGCCTCTGCGACTTCTTCCGGTCTGGCAAAGCGTCCAGCTGGGATCTCTGCCTCCAAGTCAGCACGTTCCTCTGGACTTAGAAATCCGTTCATGTCGGTATCAATGACACCACAGGCGATGGCATTGACAGCGATCTGAGATGGCGCAAGTTCCTTTGCCAGAGCCTTCGTGAAAGCGTGGATGCCTCCCTTGGAAGCGGAGTAAGCGACTTCGCAGGAAGCCCCGACATTGCCCCACATGGAGGAAATGTTTAGGATGCGGCCGCCCTGTTTTTTTACCATGGCAGGCACAAAAGCCTTGGCAGTGTAAAAGCAGGAGGAAAGATTGACGGACAGGATCCGATCCCATTCTTCAACCGACATATCGGTAAGGAGTCCGATATGGGATATGCCTGCATTGTTGATGACGACGTCGATCTGTGAAAAATGAGCAAGCATTTCCTTGGCAAGCCTATTTACAAAAGAAGGATCGCCCATATCTCCGGTAAAGGTCAAGACTTCAATATGATACGCAGTGCGTAAATCATCCGCCAGATCTTCCAGCATCTTTTGATTTTTTTGACAGACCAGCCCCAGGTGATAGCCGTCTTTGGCAAGGGCTATGGCAATGGCACGCCCAATTCCACGGGATGCACCGGATACAAATGCAACTTTATACATGATCGTTCTCCTTTATAATAACAACAAATTTATTTTCACTATAACAAAGAGCGGAATAAAGCGCAAATACAGGGATATGGCGCGACTAACTGTATGAACAATTTATAAAATAAATTTTATTTTTCAGAAAACTACTTGTCCTAAAACCGTAATATGTTATAATTGAACCATGATATTCACACGGTATCAAAT
>CAVGHS010000006.1:44013-45467 GCA_963629085.1 bacterium | reverse complement strand
GAATTGCGACAGGAGCTTCCGGTGCACAGATGGTGTCGCCGATGTGAATGTCAGCGATACCGGAGATCGCTACGATGGAGCCGATACCGGCTTCTGTGACATCGACTTTATTTAATCCGTCAAACTCATAGAGCTTGCTGATGCGGACGCGTTTCTGCTTGTCCGGCTCGTGGTGGTTTACGACAACAGCTTCCTGATTGACCTTTAAGGAACCGTTGTCTACCTTACCGATACCGATACGTCCGACATACTCGTTGTAGTCGATCGTGCTGATCAGAATCTGTGTACCGAGGTCAGGATCACCGGTCGGTGCCGGGATATAATCTAAAATGGTCTCAAACAAAGGAACCATGTCTTTTCTTTCGTCGTCCAGATTTAAGACAGCGAATCCTTCTTTTGCAGAAGCGTAAACGAATGGACAGTCAAGTTGTTCGTCAGAGGCATCCAGATCCATGAAAAGTTCCAATACCTCATCGATCACCTCGTCCGGTCTTGCCTCAGGTCGGTCGATCTTGTTGATACATACGATGACCGGCAGATCCAGATCCAGTGCCTTCATGAGCACGAACTTGGTCTGTGGCATAGCGCCTTCAAAGGCATCTACGACCAGAACAACGCCGTCTACCATCTTAAGGACACGTTCTACCTCGCCACCGAAATCTGCATGTCCCGGTGTGTCGATGATGTTGATCTTGGTATCCTTATAATAAACGGCTGTGTTTTTGGATAAAATGGTGATACCACGCTCACGCTCGATATCATTGGAATCCATCACGCGTTCCGCAACTTCCTGGTTGGCACGGAACACACCGCTTTGCTTTAATAATTCATCTACAAGTGTCGTCTTACCATGATCGACGTGAGCGATAATGGCAATGTTACGAATGTCATCTCTTGATTGTTTCATGTCATCCTTCTTTCTATAAGGTCTTTCCTTAAAATAATACAAATTTACACATACTGTACTAGTTTACCACAAATTTAGGGATTTACAAGTTTATCGACAAAATGCCTGTCACTTTTTACCTTGCACATGGTAAACCATAATAGAGAAAAGATTGAGAGATCCAAAAGAAGGGAGAGGCTAGTTAAATGGCAGATAAAGTGTTAGAAAACAATCAGGTATCAATCGTGGGAGAAATTGTTTCGGATTTTTCTTACAGTCATGAAGTGTATGGGGAAGGATTTTTTGTGGTGGAAGTAGCAGTCAACCGCCTGAGCAATTACGCAGATTACATTCCACTCATGGTATCTGAAAGATTAATTGACACGACACAGTCTTATATTGGTGAAGAGATCCATGTGACAGGACAATTTCGCTCGTATAATCGCCATGAAGAAACAAAGAACAGATTGATCCTATCTGTCTTTGTCAGGGAACTTGAATTTGTAGATGAATATATGGAAAACGAGGATGAGGGAAGAAAGAGCAATTACATCACGCTGGATGGTTA
>CAVGHS010000006.1:23769-44003 GCA_963629085.1 bacterium | reverse complement strand
GGATGGTTATGTGTGCAAAGCCCCGGTTTATCGTAAAACGCCACTGGGACGGGAGATCGCAGATCTTTTGGTGGCAGTCAACCGCTCTTATGGAAAATCAGATTACATTCCATGCATCTGTTGGGGCAGAAATGCCCGCTATGCCACGACATTTGAGATCGGCAGTCATGTCAGCGTGATCGGTCGTATCCAAAGCCGGGAGTATGTAAAAAAATTATCGGAAGACGAGGCAGAACGCAGAATTGCATATGAGGTTTCCGTATGCAAGATCGAAGAATTGGACTAAAAATTCACATAATTGCCATATTTTACAATCTGTGGTAAACTGGGTGCACTTGGCGATGTATTTTTAAATTTCAACCGACCTAGGAGGAATTATGGATAAGGGTATTATTCAGATTTATTACGGAGAGGGACAGGGAAAGACATCCGCAGCACTTGGCAATGCCATCCGCAAGGCAAGTAACGGACAGAGTGCCTATGTGGTGCAGTTCATGAAAGGACAACTGGATACAGAGTATCTGACAAGGCTTGAGCCGGAGGTCAAGGTCTTCCGCTTCGAGCGTTGCAGCGAGGGATTTGACGAACTGGATGAGGCAGAAAAGCAGGAGCAGAAGCAGAACATCCAAAACGGTCTGAATTTTGCCAAAAAAGCCCTTGTGACCGGACAGTGTGACATGTTGGTTCTGGATGAAGTCTTAGGACTGGTAAAGGAAGGCATGGCAACCGAAGATCAGATCTTGGAAGTCTTGCAGGCAAAGTCTTTATACACAGATGTGATCCTGACAGGTCGGGATTCTCTGCCGCGTGTCTTTGATATGGCAGACAACATTTTAAATATCGTACCGGAGAAGGTCCGAACCGTCGATATTTATTGACAAGGTAATAGCGTAATGCTATAGTTTAAAAGTATTATATAAAGGTAGAGGTTGCGTAATTCATTAGTAATTCACAGGATGTGGCAGGCACAGTGGAGTGTGAAGGAAAGGGAGGCACGCCGAAAGAATACGTCTTCTGCGGATGTTTTCTTGGGCGCAAGTTTAATAGGCTTGTGACTGTCATCTCATAAGAGATGGGGGGCTATCATGGATGCGTATGTATTGACCAGCTCCTTAGAGCTGGTCTTTTATGTGTACCCCATGCGAATAAGATACAAATAAGATCGAGATAAAACATATATGCATTGTTTCACGAGGCAAACAGGTCGCATATACTGTATAAAGGAGGAGAAGAATATGGCTATTTTTACAGGCTCAGGAGTTGCAATCGTTACACCGATGAAGGATAACTTAGAGGTCAACTACGATAAACTGGAAGAACTCATTGACTTTCATGTAAAGGGTGGCACGGATTGTATCGTCATTGCCGGAACGACAGGTGAGGGAGCGACTTTATCCATGGAAGAACACAGAAGTGTGATCCGTGCAGCAGTAGAGTTTACCAAGCATCGTATCCCGGTGGTCGCAGGAACCGGTTCTAATTGCACAAAGACGGCGATCCAACTCACCAAGGAAGCAGAGGAAGACGGAGCGGACGGCGCACTGATCGTGACACCATATTACAACAAGGCAACACAGACAGGCTTGATCAAGCATTACAGCCAGATCGCATCTGAGACAAAACTGCCGATCATTCTTTACAATGTACCGGGACGTACCGGATGCAATATCCAGCCGGAGACCGTGGCAACACTGGTTCGTGAGAATGAAAATATCGTAGGCTTAAAGGAAGCGACCGGCAATATGGCACAGGCATCCAAGACCATGTATCTGTGTGACGGCAAGTTGGATCTTTATTCCGGTGAGGATGGACTCGTTGTGCCTTTGATGTCGATCGGCGGTATCGGCGTTATTTCCGTTATTGCCAATATCGCACCGCAGCAGACACATGATATGTGTGCAAGTTACATGGCAGGTGACTGCGGGAAGGCATTGGAATTACAGATGAAGTCTTTGCCGCTCGTTGATGCACTCTTTAGCGAGGTCAATCCGATCCCTGTAAAACGTGCTCTGAATCTGCTTGGCATGGAAGTGGGCTCTCTGCGTGCTCCGCTTTGCGAAATGTCAGATGCCAATGCGGCTGTCTTAAAGCAGGCAATGGTAGAATATGGACTGCTGTAATCGGGCAGACTAGAAACAGAAGAGGAGATTTTTAGCATGGTAAAAGCGATTATGCATGGCTGTAATGGTCATATGGGTCAGGTCATTACAGCCATCTGCAAAGAGGATGAAAATATTGAGATCATAGCAGGCATTGACTTAAATGACAGCCTGCCAAATGATTACCCGGTCTATAAGAGTCTGGCAGAATGTGATGTCAAGGCAGATGTTGTCATTGATTTCTGCAATGCCAAGGCAGTGGATGCACTCTTAGACTATTGCGAGGCAACAGGGACACCGGTGGTACTTTGTACGACCGGACTTTCGGACGAGCAGTTAGCCCGTGTAGAGGAAGTATCGAAAAACGTAGCAGTCTTAAAGTCTGCTAATATGTCACTGGGCATCAATACCTTGATGGATCTTTTGAAAAAGGCAACCGATGTCTTTGCAGAGGCTGGCTTTGATATCGAGATCGTAGAAAAGCATCACAACCAGAAATTGGATGCACCGAGCGGTACGGCATTGGCACTTGCGGATGCCATCAATGAGGAGTTGGACAACTCCTATGCCTACAAATTTGACCGTTCCCAGGAGCGCAAGAAGCGTGAAAAGAAGGAGATCGGTATCTCTGCCGTGCGTGGCGGATCGATCGTAGGTGAGCATGAGGTCATCTTTGCCGGTATGGATGAGGTCATTACCTTCAAGCATACGGCATACTCCAAAAATGTATTTGCCAAGGGCGCTGTAGAGGCAGCCAAATTCTTGGCAGGCAAATTGGCAGGTCATTATGATATGAAGGATGTCATTGCAGCCAAGTAGGATGGCGCGTGGGAAGAGGTCTTCCTACATATAAAGTAAAAATCAAAAAGGGCACTTCCCGGGATAGGGAAGTGCCCTTTTATTAGCATTTGGAGAGAGACTACAAAAATTTGCGTAGGACCGGGGCGAGTTTGTCGGTATGTTCGACATAAGAGCCGTGTGTTTCGCCATCAAAGATATGCAGAACCGCCTGTGGCAGATGGTCTGCGATCGTCTGGGTTTCTTTTGGCTTTATCATATCTTTGCTGCCGGCACAGACAAGAGCAGGCAGATTGATGGTTCGCAGTGTATCCGGTGCAATGTCTGGCTCTAAAAGCATCATTTCTACCAGTGGACTCTGGGTCTTTTTGTAAAGAGATTTGATCTCGCGTCTGGCAGAGCCGGTCAGTCCCTTTGGGCTCAGGTTGGCACCGCAAAGTACGATGGCGGAGAGCAGATCCTGTCGCTTTAAGGCTACGAGCAGGGTGATAATGGCTCCGTCACTAAAGCCACATAAGACGGGCTTCTCAATATGTAAGGACTCGATAAAGCAGATGACATCTGCAGCCATATCTTTATAATGATATTCTTTTGGGGTGGCACTTTCGCCCTGCCCACGGCTGTCGATGGCATAAACCGTATGATCCATGGACATTTCTGCGATCATGCGATCCCAGATCTCATGCGATTCTCCGTTTCCGTGCAAAAAAATGATGGGTCTGCCTTCCCCCTCTTTTTCATAAGATAATATCTGACCGTTTAGTTGAATATACATAGTAAACTCCGTTCTTTTACCTCATGATAGCACGCAGGCTATCTGAAAACTCTTATCTAAATTCTAGCATGATGGGAAAAAAGTTACAACTCCGGGATGGAAACTAGGGCTATTATTTAACGTTCTTTTTACTTTACCCACGTGTGGCAAAATGGTATAATCTTTGTGTGTTATTAAAAAATAAGGGGGTTTTTTACAAATGAAACTAAACGTAAAAAAGACGGTCCAGGTCGGATTCGCATTTTTATCTATCTGTGCATTCTGGCAGATGTATAATGCCATCATTCCGATCATACTGACCTACACATTCCACATGAATGAGACGATCTCCGGTGCCATCATGGCGGCGGACAATGTACTTGCCTTGTTCTTACTGCCGCTCTTTGGTGGTATTTCGGATCGATGCAAGTGCAAATGGGGCAAGCGTAAACCGTTTATCCTGTTTGGAACGATCGCAGCAGTTATCCTGATGCTTTTGATCCCGCTCATCGACAATTCTTACTATGAGAATCCGTCGACAGCCAAACTGGCACTTTTTATCGGTGTCCTGGGAGCACTTTTGGTTGCTATGGGAACCTACCGCAGCCCGGCAGTTGCTTTGATGCCGGATATCACCCCAAAGCCATTACGAAGCAGAGCCAATGCCATCATCAACCTGATGGGAGCACTGGGCGGTATCATGTATCTGGTGATCGCCAGCGTGACTTTGAACTCCAAGAGCGAGCATGAGAACTATTTCCCGATCTTTCTCATCGTAGCAGGTATCATGGTCGTAGCCGTTATGATCGTTATGATCACAGTGGATGAAGTAGATCTGAACAAGCAGATGCGTGAATATGAGGCAGCACACCCGGAAGAGAACCTGGAAGTACAGGATGAATCCGGCAATGCAGAACTGCCAAAGGATGTCAAGAGAAGCCTGATCTTCCTGCTCCTTTCCGTTGCTTTCTGGTTCTTTGCATACAATGCGCTGGAGACCTGGTTTACCACATACGCAAAGAGCGTATGGGAAATGACGACCGGTCAGGCATCCCTTTGTCTTACCGTTGCAACCGGTGGCGCCATCTTAGCCTATGTTCCGGTGGGCTCTATCGCAGCCAAGATCGGACGTAAAAAGACCATTTTAAGTGGTATCATCCTGATGCTGATCAGTTTTGTTGTGGCACTTGCATTTTCACTTATGAGTGACACCTTCAGCCCGGTCCTCTATGTTCTCTTCTTATTAGTAGGATTTGGCTGGGCAGGTATCAATGTCAACAGTCTGCCGATGGTTCTGGAAATGTGTAAAGGAAGCGATATCGGTAAGTTTACCGGATATTACTATACCTTTAGTATGTCAGCACAGATCGTTACACCGATCGTTGCAGGCTTTTTGATGGAACATATCGGCTACAAGACCCTGTTCCCATATGCCGCAGTATTCATGGTGATCGCATTTATTACCATGCAGTTTGTAAAACACGGCGACAGCAGAGAAGGCATCAAGCAGGGTATTGACGCATTTGATTTTGAAGATTAAGAGAGAGGAAGTAATACATAATGAGCACAAAACCACTTGTATGGGCGCATAGAGGAGCCAGCGGATATGCGCCGGAAAACACACTTGCCGCTTTTCAAAAGGCGGTAGATTTAGGCGCTGACGGAGTGGAACTGGATATCCAGTTGACAAAGGACGACCAGATCGTAGTTATCCATGATGAGACGATCGACCGTACCAGTGACGGCAAGGGATGGGTCAAGGATTATACGTTGGAAGAATTGCGGGCATTCAATTACAACCGCACCAAACCGGAGTATGAGCATGCTGATATCCCTACCATGCGGGAAGTATTTGAACTCTTAAAGCCAACCGGACTCTTTATCAATATTGAGATCAAGACCGGCGTGGTATTTTATGAAAAGATCGAAGAAAAGATCTTAGCCCTGACCAAGGAAATGGGCATGGAAGACCGCGTGTGCTATTCTTCCTTCAACCATTACACAGTGACACGCATCCACGAGTTGAAGCCGGATGCAGAGGTGGGATTTTTGTATGCAGACGGTCCGATCGATATGCCGTCTTACGGCGTAAAGCATGGTGTCAATGCACTCCATCCTGCACTTTACAACCTGCAATATGACGGATTTGTCAAAGAATGCAAGGAAAAAGGACTCAAACTCAACGTCTGGACCGTCAACGAGAGACAGTATATGCAGATGTGCTGTCAGTATGGCGTGGACGCCATCATCACCAACTACCCGGATATCGCAAAAGAGGTAGTAGGTTAAGACAATATATAATAAGGGGACGACATGGAAATGTTACAATATTTAGAGCAGTTTAATTTGCTCTCTGTATTTGTACGTCTGGCGCTTGCAACGGTCTTGGGGGGATTGATCGGCTTGGAGCGTGGATCGCATGGACAGCCCGCAGGTCTGCGTACCTTTGCGCTGGTCTGTCTGGGTGCCACCATTGCCATGATCACGGATGAATATCTGGTTGTGACTTATGGCACGGGAGATCCTGCCCGACTTGCAGCGCAGGTCATCAGCGGCATCGGTTTTCTCGGTGTAGGTACGATCATTGTAACCGGAAAGAATTATGTCAAAGGACTGACGACGGCGGCAAGTCTGTGGACGACCGCCTGTCTTGGCATTGCAATCGGAGCGGGATATATCGCAGGAAGCCTGCTGGCTTTCCTCTTTATCGCCTTCGTCATGACTGTGCTGACATCCTTAAGCCATTATGTGGATGAGCACAACACCAAGATCAAGTTGTATCTGGAAGTGGATAAAGCAGACGGCATCGAGGTTCTTTATGATTATGTGTTCAAGAATGGTTATGAGATCTCTTCCATTGACAAGCAGAAGCGCCAATCCCTACAGGGAAAGGACACGGTGCTTATGGTCGTGATCGATCTGAACAAACGATGTTCACATGCAGACTTCATCAATGGACTCAATCAAAGCGATTCGATCCATTACATAGAAGAAATTCGATAACAGAGATGCAAATATGGGGAAACTCGGTTGAGTTTCCCCCTTTTTTGTTTTATAATTCTCTAGTATGAGTAAAAGAGAAAGTAGGAAAAAATATGTCAGAACACGATAATGATTTTAGAGAAATAATAGATGATGACACAAAGGATACGACATCCGATGTCGTAGAGGTATCCGGGGATGTCAAGGTGGATCCGACCGTTGCCGATCCAAACAATGACAAAAAGGATGATTATGAGGATATCTGCTATATCTGCCGCAGACCTGAGTCGGTTGCCGGCAAGATGATCCATATCCCAAACAATATCTGCATCTGCAATGACTGTATGCAAAAGACCTTTGATTCTATGGGAGGATTTGGCTTTGGCAGTGGAGACAATGCAAGTTTGAACAACATTGACTTTTCCAAGATGCCAAATATCAGCATGGTAAATCTTTCAGATCTTTCCGATTTCATGCCAAATATGCCAGACTCACAGCGTCTGAAAAAGAAGAAAAAGAAAGAAGACAAGCAGGAAGCGCCTGTGCTTGATATCAAGAATATCCCGCCACCACACAAGATCAAGGCAGAATTGGATGAGTATGTGGTCGGACAGGAATATGCCAAAAAGGTCATGTCCGTTGCTGTTTACAATCACTACAAACGTGTGGCAACCGGAACCATGGATGAGATCGAGATCGAAAAGTCCAATATGCTCATGATCGGACCGACCGGTAGTGGTAAGACCTATCTGGTAAAGACACTGGCACGTCTTTTGGATGTACCGCTTGCCATCACAGACGCGACCTCTCTGACAGAGGCAGGTTATATCGGCGACGATATTGAAAGCGTTGTTTCCAAACTTTTAGCAGCAGCAGATAATGATGTGGAAAAGGCAGAGCGTGGTATCATCTTTATTGATGAGATCGATAAACTGGCAAAAAAGAAAAATACCAACCAGCGCGATGTCAGCGGGGAATCCGTACAGCAGGGCATGCTCAAACTCTTAGAGGGAGCCGAGGTTGAGGTTCCGGTCGGAGCCAGCAGCAAGAATGCCATGGTGCCGATGACCATCGTAGATACCAAGAATATCTTATTTATCTGCGGCGGTGCATTCCCGGACCTGGATACCATCATCAAGGAGAGACTCAACAAGGCATCTTCCATGGGATTTATGGCAGATCTCAAGGACAAGTATGACAAGGAAGAAAATATCCTGATGAAAGCGACCGTCGAAGATCTAAAGAATTTTGGTATGATACCGGAATTCTTGGGACGTTTGCCGATACTGTTCTCTCTGGAGGCACTGGATGAGGATATGTTAGTTCGTATTTTAAAAGAGCCGAAGAATGCCATCATCAAGCAGTACCGGAAGTTATTGGAACTGGATGAGGTCAAGTTGGAATTTACGGACGAGGCACTGCACGCCATTGCAAAACAGGCAAAGCAGAGAGAACTCGGTGCAAGAGCCTTGCGTGCCATCATAGAGGAATTCATGTTGGATATCATGTATGAGATCCCGAAAGATGACAATATCGGGGAAGTCATCATCACGGAGGACTATGTGACGAAAAAGGGCGGACCCAAGATCGTGATGCGCGGGGCAGAAACGAATCTGATCGAAGGATAATTTTTACGGTATTGAGGGAGTAGATATATATGAGATATATCGCGCTGACAGAAGCAAAAGCGGGTATGCAACTGGCAAACAATCTGTACGACAGCAATGGGCGGACGCTGGTTGGCAGTCACATCCTGCTGACAGACAATTACATCGAAAAACTGATCGAATATGGCTATGCGGGCATTTACATCGAGGATGAACTGACACAGGACATTGAGGTAGAGGATGCCATTTCGCCGCAACTGCGTGCGGAAGGCATGGACTGTATCGAAAAAAGAGATATTGATGGCTGTAAGATCGTAGCGGAAAAACTGGTCGAAGAGATCCTTTCCAAGGGAAGGATCTCTTTGGATATGCTGGATCTGCGCTCCTATGATGATTACACTTATGCACATTCCATGAATGTAGGTGTTCTGTGCGGTGTGATCGGCATGGAAATGCATATGAATGAAAAGGAGATGGCACAACTGGTCACAGCGGCACTCCTGCATGATCTGGGCAAACTTGCCATCCCGGGAGAGATCTTGAACAAACCGGGACGTCTGACCCAGAAAGAATACAAGCGAATGCAGGAACATCCGGTCATTTCCTATGAACTCATTAAGGAGCGTTTTGACCTTTCGGCACAGATTAAGGTGGCAGTTTTATTTCATCATGAAAATGTGGACGGGACAGGCTATCCCAACGGTGTCATGGGCGAGGAACAGACCCTTTTTACCAAGATCCTGCACGCGGCAGATGTCTATGATGCCTTAGTTTCCAAGCGTCCTTACAAAGAGCCTTATGCACCGTGCGAGGCGGCGGAGTATCTCATGGGCGGTTGTGGGATCCTCTTTGATCAGGAGGTTGTCGAGGTCATGCTGCGTTCCATCCCGCTTTATCCAAAGGGAACCGAGGTGGAGTTATCTGATGGCAGGATTGGCGTTATCAAGGAGAATGCAGATGCACACAATCTGCGACCGGTCGTGCGGCTTCTGGATGGTACGACCCTGGATCTGTCAGACCGTTCCAATATGGCGATTGCTATCTTACCGCCGAAGGGCAAGCAGGAAGTCTCTGCTGTCTCCGAAGCCGAGCGTAAGGAAATGATCCGGCATCAGCAGGAGATCCATATCATCGCGGTCGATGATATGAAGACCAATTTGCAGATGCTTTATGATATCCTAAAAGATGATTACAAGGTGACACTTTTAAAGTCGGGCGCACAACTGATCAAATATTTAGAGAAAAATCCATACCCGGATCTGATCCTGCTGGATATTGATATGCCACAGATGGATGGGATCGAAGCGGCAAAGCGGGTCATGGATATGACAAAAGAGAGTGTACCGATCATGTTCGTATCGGCAATTTGTGACACCAAGACGATCATGGCATGCAAGGACTTAAATGTAGCGGGCTATGTCGTCAGACCATACAAACCGGTTTACATACGTTCCGAGATCGGGCGCATCATAAACCGATGGGAGGCAATTTAGATGGTATTTGGATTTCAAGTGGTATGTTTGCTGGTAACGCTGGTCACAGTATTTGCCTATATCGCACATCATGTGTATTCCGGAGAACATCGTCTTTTGCCTCTCTTTTTAGGTGTGATCGCTGTCTATGATTTTTACCGCATTGTTTTGATGCTGACGGGAGCCGTGGGACTTTTCTCCCAGTTGGAAAATCTTCTGATCCTGACACTTACGACCGTTATCTCTTATTATGCGGTCGATTATCTGCATATCAAATTGCCTCACGCCATCCATGTGGGCTTATTTCTTTATCTGATCGTTTTGCTTATCCTGATGTTTTTTCATTTTGACCAGCCTGATGTTTATGGGGTTCCATTTCGTTTCTTTACGATCTCAAACGCACTCTTTGTATCACTAGGAGCCTTGTATTCCTTCGAAACACAGTTTTTTTCCAAACGTGACAGCATCACGAATGCACTTATGTTTCTTGCAATCTGTCTGCCGTCTGTGGTAGGGAGTACCTGGCAGGTCAAATCGACACAGGGGCATTCCTTGCTCTTAGTCGTATGTCTGGCAAGTTGTCTTGTCATATTGTATCTGATCTTTGCCAATCGTCTGGTGGCGACCAGCGTGGTCATTCAGCAGAATGCTTTTGCAAATTCCAGTGTGGCACAGTTTTTGTTGGATAAAAATCTGGAATTGATCGATGCCAATGACATGGCAATGGATATCTTTTTGGATGGCAGTGACTTTTGCAATTTTGAGGATATCCATGATTTTTTTTGGAAAAATAAAGATATGATCTTTGTGGAGGATGGCGGTGCCGGCGATTATGTTTATCGTGACAAGACTTATGAATGCAAGGAACGTGTTGTTTATCAGGGAAAGCGGCTTTTGGGCTATCAGTTATCGGTCGCAGATGTGACGGCAGAGCGGGCACGTCTGGAACAACTGACGGAAGAAAGCAAGGCGGCACAGTGGCAGGCGCAGATGAAAAGCCGTATGCTTGCGACCATGAGCCACGACCTGCGGACACCGGTGCATGCTATCATTGGAGCCAGTGATATCCTGATGACCAGCAAGGCCATTTCTGCCAGAAACCGTGTCATGATCTCCTATGTGCGCGGCGCAGGCAATGACCTCTTGGAAAAGATAGACCAGATCCTTTTGTATTCCAAGATGGAAGTGGGACGCTTGGAACTGGAGGAACATGCCTATTCCATGGAACATCTGATCACGGAACTCATGCAGATGCTTCTATATAATCTGCATGGACATGATGTAGGGTGTCGGGCAAGATTTGAGACCCCGATCCCGCAGACGGTCGTGGGCGATGAGGAGCATGTGCGTGAGATCCTGCAGAATGTGATCTCCAATGCGGTCAAATTCACCAAAAGCGGTGAGATCGACCTGAGCATTGCCTGTCAGGATATGGAAGGGGATCAGGTGCGCTTCCGGTGTGCCATTACAGATACTGGATCGGGCATGACGGAAGAACAGATGGCGCATATGTTTGAGACCTACCGTACCTATACCGTGGATGGGCAAGAGGGTACCGGACTTGGCATGACCATTGTCAAAGAATTATGCAAACTCATGCAGGGCGATTGCAAGGTCGAGAGCCAGCCGGGAAAGGGTACGCGGGTAGAGGTGACTTTTTGTCATAAAAAGGTGGACGAGGATAAGATCCAGCCCGGAGAGATCAATCATTTCACTTTGGTTGATAGAATCGTCAACTACAAGGATGATGTCTGTCCGGACTATATTTATCCGACAGCCCGGATTCTGTTGGCAGATGATATGGTCATCAATCAGCAGATCTTCCGCCATATGATCGCACCTTGGAAAGTGCAGATTGATATTGTGGCGAACGGCATGGAGGCGGTGGAGGCTGCCAGTCATGAAGACTATGATCTGATCTTTTTGGACTACCTCATGCCGGAAGTCAATGGATTGGAAGCGGGAGCGGAGATCCGAAAGCACAGTCAGGTGCCGTTGGTGCTTTTGACAGCGAGCGATCAGGAAGATATTTTGCGGTCAGTTAAGGACAAGGGATTTGATGCTTTCCTAGGCAAGCCGATCGATATGCTGCGTTTTAAAAATACTTTGGAGGAACTGCTGCCAAAAGAAAAGCAGACACAGGTTCTTCTGCGGGATCATGAGGGGCAGGCACATCATATCGAAATCTATGCACGCGCTTTGCAGACCTATCTGGATGAGATGGAAGAATTGCGGGAGAAACTGCCGGTCTATGCCAAGGAAGATCGGGAACTTTTCCGCGCTAAGGTGCATGGCATCAAGAGCGCCAGCCGGCAGATCAAGAAGGAATATCTCAGTGAGTATGCGGAAATCCTAGAAATGGCGGCGATTGTAGGCAATCAAAAATATATTGACCGTCATTTGGAAGAATTTCTTTTTTGTATGGATGATGCCTTAGAGGAAGTGCAGATGGAGCTGTCTTATATGCAGGATGCACTGGCTAAGACAGAAAACGAGTCGGAGCAGAAAAAGGTCATGGCCAACGACAAAAGGCAGTATCTTTGGCATGAGATCCGGGAGGCTTTTGCTTCCTATGATACCGGGGCGATCGAGCGGGGCTTGGAGACCTTAGATCAGATCCTTCTTCCGCAAGATGAGCAGGAAGTCTATGAGCAGACCCAGGCATATTTTATGGATTTTGCCTATGAGGAAGGAGAGGCTTATCTGAAAGAATTTTTAAATCGATCATAGCATAAGATATTATATGAATTGTTATGATATGATCTATGGGAATGATTATTATGATCTGATCGTGCGCAATACGGCATATCTGCCACCACTGACGGATGGCATCTGTGGGCTGGATGTGGGGAATAACTATACCATTCTCTTTGTATCGCGTGACCGGTATTCTGCCTTTCGCGTGGCAAATTATAATTACAATGCCATACCCAACTGCTACCAGCCTCTGTCCATGGAAGCCCTGGATGCAGCAGGAATCTTGCAGGTGCGTGAAAATCCGGCACTGGGCTTGGATGGGAAAGGCGTTTTGATCGGCTTTTTGGACTCCGGGATTGACACGAGCCATCCGGCATTTTTGGATAGCGCCGGGCAAAGCCGTATCGTTGCGGTCTGGGATCAAAATTATGTGGAAGAAGACGAGGGCATGACCAGGACGGCGGAAGATCTGCCACAGCCATATTATGGCACTGTGTACGGACAGGATACCCTTTCTGATTATGGAAATCGTGATGCGACCGGGCATGGAACTTATGTGGCGAGCGTTGCGGCGGGCAGTGACGTGGGAGATCACAGCGGGGCTGCACCGGCGGCAGATATTGCCATGGTGCATTTGAAAGAAGCAAAGCCCTATCTGCGCCGGTATTATTTTATCCCGGAGGATGCGACCTGCTATGCGGAAAATGACATTATGTTTGGTATACAGTTCTTAGATGAACTGGCAAGGATGCGGGGGCAATCACTGGTCATCTGTATGTCTTTGGGCTGTGGACTCAGCAGCCATAGTGGCAACAATTCGTTGGCACTTTATCTGAATGATCTGGCAGTTGCCTATCGCAGATGTGTGGTGACGGCGACCGGCAATCTGGCGGCAGCCAGAAAGCATTTTCAGGGAGTCTTTACAGCGGAAGATATAGAGGAAGGACTGGGGAAAAATGCCTATCGTCAGGTGGAGATCGTGGTGGAAGAAGATGTCTGCGGTTTTGTCATGGAACAGTGGAGCCTGGCACCTGCAAGATATGAGGTGGCGGTTGTTTCCCCTTCCGGGGAGGTGCATCCGGCGGTCGGGATTCAGACAGCGGGCAGTCAGAGCTATGAATTTCCTCTGGATGGGACAACGGTGGAATTGGACTATAGTTTTCCGGAAGCCACGACAGGAAACCAATTGATCTATTATCGTTTTACAAGACCGGCGCAGGGCATATGGCGGATCCGCGTCTACAGCGAAAATGGTCAGCTGGGAGAATTCCATATGTATCTGGCGGGGCAGGCATTGACTTGCGGACGTATTTATTTTCTAGCGTCCAATCCGGATACGACCATCATGAATCCGGCGAACGCCAACCGTGTCTTGACCATTGCCGGTTACAATGCCGTGCAAAATGCCATTCTTCTGGAAAGCGGCCGGGGCTATACGATAGACCGGCGGATCAAACCGGATCTGGCGGCACCGGGCTATGGAGTGGAAGGAGCGGTGGCAGGCAGAGGCAATTTCCCACCGGAAGTCCAGTATGAAAGGCAGACCGGCACCAGTGGTGCGGTGGCGATCGCATCGGGGGCGGCGGCCATGTATATGCAGTGGTGCGACCGACGACAGGATAGGCTGGTCAATACGACACAAGTCAAGAATTTCTTGATCCGGGGAGCAAGGCAGATTCCGGGCGATCTTTATCCCAACAGGCAATGGGGCTATGGGGCGCTGGATCTGTATGAATCTTTTCGGCGCATATAATAAGGATAGGCGAAAAGCGTCTGTTCTGTTAAAATAGAGGCAGTGACCTATCGCAGATACCAAGGAGAGAGTATGTTAGCACTGAAAGTATTAGATGTAAAAAAATGTATGAATGATCTTTTGACATCGGAGGCTTTTGACCGTTTTTTATTGTCCGATGCAACGATCACGACCCGGATGACCTATGCTCTGGACGGACATCTGACCAAGGGCTATTTGTCAGAGGAGGAACTTTTGGAGGAAGGACTTTCGGGAGAACGCTGTGTGCCTTATGGCTATGTGCGCAAACTGTGTTTTGATATGATCAAGGGCAAGCGCAAGCCGGCAGCCTTTCATTTTACTTTTCTCTGTCCGCGTGCTTTGTTAGAGGAGATCATCGCAAGGCAGGGGCTTGCTATCCAGTCTGCGGAGGTAGCCAACCTGACCCTGAATCTGCGCTATGTTGGGGAAGAACTTTTCGTGACGGCAGGCTGTACCATGCAGGGCTTTTCACTGGATCGCAGCATGGAAGAAGCATGGAAGGCATGGGTCTTATCCTTTTTTACAAGGCTTTCCATCGCGGTGGAAAAAGCCGTGTAAGAAAGGTCAAAATACCTTTACTTTTCGACGCTTGTATGCTACTCTAATCACATATTGGTTTCCAATATAGATAATTTTTTTGGAGGTACTTGTAATGAGCAAGGGTACAGTAAAGTGGTTCAACAACCAGAAGGGTTACGGATTCATCTCTGACGAAGAAGGTAATGATGTTTTCGTACACTACACAGGTCTTAACATGGAAGGCTTCAAGTCTTTAGAGGAAGGCGCTGCTGTAGAATTTGATGTTACAGATGGTGCTAAGGGACCACAGGCAGTAAATGTAACAGTAGTAGGCTAATCTACGAAGTATTAATCAGACCGTTTTCAATGTACCTTTTTAGTTTATACATCTTGATTTAAATTGAGCAGGAAATTGGGATACAGCATGATTAAGGAAAGGCGGCGTGCATAGCATGTCGCCTTTTGCTATACATGGAGGAAATAGAATGAAGAATGAGATCTTAATGAAATATTTGAAGGCGGGGATCACCCCGTTTCATCTGGTACAGCAGTGTGTGTCAGATTTAGAGGCGGCAGGATTTGCACCGCTTACCATGGAAGAACCGTGGCACCTGGAAGAAAACAAGAAATATTATATCAACCATCACGGCACAACCATCCTGGCATTTACCGTGCCGAAAAAGGAAGAGATGCTGGCAGGCAAGGATAACATTGCCCTTCGCATTGCTGCGGCGCATACAGATTATCCATGCATGCGGATCAAGACAAATCCGGATGTCGAGACCAAGAAGTATCACAAGTTGAATATAGAAGTCTACGGCGGAGCCATTCTGAACACCTGGCTGGATCGTCCACTGGGAATCGCCGGACGCGTGGCACTGCGGTCGGAAGATTGCCTGCATCCACAGATGCGCCTGTATGACAGTAAAAGACCACTGGCAACCATTCCAAATCTTGCCATTCATATGAATCGTGAGATCAATAAGGGCGTGGAACTCAACCGCCAGACTGATATGCTGCCATTGCTTGGCATGGGCGAGAACCAGGGGGCTTTTATGGCATTTCTGGCAAAAGAATTGCAAGTGCCAGTGGAAGATATTCTGGACTTTGAACTTTCCACCTATGTCTGGGAAGAACCGACAGAGATCGGTCTGCAAGAGGACATGATCTCATCCCCGCGTATTGATAATATCAGTTCCTGTGCTGCAATCATGGAAGCCATGTGTCAGGTCACCTGTGACAAGCACGTCAATATTGGCATCTGCTACGACCATGAGGAGATCGGCAGCCGCACCAAGCAGGGTGCCGGATCCGCCATCCTTACGGATGTTATTGAAAAGATCTATGAATCTATGGGCTGGACGGCGCGCACGGCAAAAGATGCCATCTATCAGGGGCTTATGGTTTCTGCGGATGTGGCGCATGCTCTGCATCCAAACCATGTAGAAAAAGCCGACATCACGTCACAACCGATCATGGGCGATGGTTTTGCCATCAAGGAGGCATCTTCTCAATCTTATGCCACGGATTGTGAAGCCATTGGCATTGTAGAACAGATCGCGCGGGCAAATGAGATTCCATATCAGAAATATACCAACCGCTCGGATATTGTAGGTGGAGGCACTCTGGGGGCAATTTCCTCCGCACTTTTGCCAATGCGGACGATCGATGTGGGCGTGCCTATGCTTGCTATGCATTCCGCAAGGGAGTTGATGGGGCAGGCAGACTATGGCAGCCTGAAAGAACTGATCTTATCTTTTTATAAGGAAGCGTAAAAATTAACGATTTTTTAATCTTTGGGAAGTAGAATGAGAAAAAATACAAAAGGGCACAATAGAATATATGTCTGCATAGGGCTTATCGCCAGCCTTTGTCTGGTATTTCTGACTGCCTGTGGACCGGTGGATTTTTTACAGGAGACGGTCAACGGGCGTTTGGAAAAGACCCTTGTGGGCGAGGCAAGAGAAGTCGAGACGGTATCGGCAGACCGCTTTGCCTATCAGCAGTTGTCGGCAGAGGAACAGACCGTCTACGATCAGGTCTTGGATTGTATTTTACGTCATACCGATTGTGTGACTGTATCCACCAAGGATCGGGATGTCTTAGACAGGGCATACCGCTGTGTGATGGCGGATTATGGCGGGCTGTTCTGGACATCCGGTTACCAGTACAACACCTATTCCAGTTTTGATGAGGTGATCGGCATGGAATTTATGCCGACCTACACCTATACCCAGCAGGAGCGGGAGGACTTGCAGGCACAGATCGACGCGGTCGCTGAAGTCTGGCTGGCAGGCATTGATAGCAATGCTTCCGATTATGAAAAAGCCAAGTATGTCTATGAAACCTTGATCAGTCAGGTAGATTATGATGCCGAAAGCCAGAATAATCAGAACATCATCAGCGTATTTTTAGGTAAGAAGACAGTCTGTCAGGGCTATGCGGATGCAACGCAGTATCTTTTGTGGCAGTTGGGTGTTCCCTCTATCGTGGTGACCGGTATTGCGGGCGGCGATAATCATGCCTGGAATCTGGTAAATCTGGACGGGGAATATTATTATATGGATACCACCTGGGGCAATACCCATTTTCTGGGCGAGTTGCAGGGGGACAAAAAGATCGACTATGGCTATCTGGGAGCAAGTACGCAGGATCTGGCGGCGACCCACACAGCGGATATGCCATTTGACCTGCCCGCCTGTGAAGCGGTCGCGGACAATTATTTTTACCGGGAAGGCCTGTATTTTGAGACCGCAGATATGTCTGCCATTGGCAGTCGGATCAGGGACAAATATCGACAGGGCGCGACAGAAATCTCCCTTCGTATGTCAAATTTGCAGGATTACCTGCAAGTAAAAGACCATCTGATCGGGCAGGATGCGATCTTTACATATCTGGAAGGACAGCAGGAACTGACCTATTTTGAGAATCAATCGCTCTATATTTTGACTTTTGTCTTGTAAAAGAGTAGGGAAAAGCCACTTTTGCCGGAAAATGCGCAAAAAGTATTTACAAAAGTGGTTTTATATATTATTATAATGTAGTAATGAAAACCGTGTGAGAAATAAAACAAAACCACAAACAGGTTGGGAGGTGTTTTTATGTATAAAATAATCATTGATAGTTGTGGAGAATTATCAGAAGAAATGAAGGAAAACGGACATTTTGCCAATGTGCCGCTGACATTACAGGTCGATGAGGCGGAGATCGTTGACGATACGACCTTTGATCAGGCAGATTTTTTGCAAAAAGTTGCTGCCAGTGAGGAGAGTCCAAAGTCCGCATGTCCTTCTCCGGATGCTTATATGCAGGCGATGGATTGTGCGGCAGAGCATATTTATGTGATCACCCTGTCATCCCAGTTGAGCGGCTCCTACAACAGTGCCTGCCTGGCAAAGGATCTTTTTCTGGAAGATCATGAGGATAAGAAGATCTGTGTCATTGATTCCAAGTCCGCTTCTGTCGGCGAATCTTTGATCGGACTTTACATTGCCTCCTGCGAAGAAGCCGGTATGGATTTTGAGACAGTGGTCGAAAATGTTGGCAATTACATCGAGAACCAGCATACCTTCTTTGTACTGGAGACTCTGGAAACCCTGCGAAAAGCGGGACGTCTCAGCAACTTAAAGGCAAAACTTGCCAGCACTCTCAATATCAAGCCGATCATGGGATCGACCGAGGAAGGCTCTATCCAGCAGTTGGCACAGGCGAGAGGTATGAATAAGGCATTGGATCGTATGGTACAGTCCATGCTGGAAGTGACCAAGAACTGTGAGAACCGTGTTCTGGCAATTTCCCATTGTAACTGCAAGGAGCGTGCGCTACAATTAAAAGAAAAGATAGAAAAGGTAGCCTCTTTCAAGGAAATCTTTATTGTGGATACCGCGGGTGTCAGCAGTATGTACGCCAATGACGGAGGCATTATCATGGTGGTATAGCAGGCATGCAATACGAAGAGATTATCGAGATTATTCAAGCAAAAAGAAGATTTGGAGAGGCATATGGAAGAGATGTGACCGCAGAGATGATGGATCTGTTGGGGCATCCCGAAGAGGGGATGCAGGTCATCCATATTGCCGGAACCAATGGAAAAGGATCAACGGCAGCATTTGTAAGTAGTATATTACATGCTGCCGGTTTTGTTGTAGGCAGATTTACCTCGCCCCATCTGATTCGTTTTACGGAGCGGATCGTGGTAGATGGCGAGGAGATCCCACAGGCAGATGTGGTCAGGTTGGGAGAAGAACTTTTAGCACTTCCCATGACGCAGGAGACGACCATGTTTGATCTGTGCCTGGGCATGGCGATCCTTTATTTTAGAGAAAGAAAATGTGACTATGTGGTATTGGAGACCGGACTGGGGGGAGCCAAGGATTCGACTGCCGGACTGTCGGTTGTTCCTCTGGTCTGTGCCTTTACCAATATTGGATTTGACCACACGGCGATCTTGGGAAATACGATCGAAGAGATCGCAGCGGAAAAAGCAGGGGTTTTAAAACCGGGCACGCAGGCTGTCCTTGGAATTATGGAAAAAAAGGCAGCCGATGTGATAAAAAATCATGCGGAGGAATTGGATGTCCCCATTACAAATGTGGATAACTTGTTGACAAAAATCTCAACCTACGAAATACCGCTAAACGGCGTATTTCAGAGGGCTAACGCCACCTTGGCGGTAGGGGTAGTGGAAACATTATTCAATAACCATTGTGGATATCTCGGGGATAACTTTTTGTCGAAAAAAGAAGAAATCATCCGACAAGGATTGGCGGAGGCAAAGTGGCCCGGAAGAATGGAGGTTTTGTCCGAAAATCCGTATGTTTTAGCAGATGGGGCACACAATCCACAGGGAGTTGAAGCGTTATTCAACTCACTAAAAAACATGTTTCCGGATGAAAAATTTGTCTTTTTGGTGGGAGTTATGGCAGATAAGGACTACAGAGCCATGATGCGGATCATGTATCCTCTGGCAGATACCTTTTTATGTGCTACGGTTGATACCAGTCGCAGTCTACAGGCGGGAGAATTATGTCAGGATCTTTTGGAAGATGGAGTGTCGGCTGAGACAAGTTCTGATCTTTTGGATGGGATCCAAAAGGCGATCGCTTTAGGAAAAGAAAAGGGCAGACGTATCATTATTTTTGGATCGCTTTATTTTATCGGAGAAGTCAAGGCAATATTTGAAGATGGGAGATTACATCTGCCGGAACATGAGTAGGAGAGAAAAGGATGCGAAAAAAAGAATTAGCAAAACTTGTCATAGAAAGGTTAAAGGAAGAATATCCGGAGTCACATTGTACTTTAGATTATGATGACGCGTGGAAACTGCTTGTCAGCGTGCGGCTGGCAGCCCAGTGTACGGATGCCCGGGTCAATGTGGTCGTACAGGACCTCTTTGCGGCTTATCCGTCGGTAGAAGCGCTGGCAGAGGCAACACCGGAAGAAATCGAGCGCTATGTCCATCCCTGTGGACTTGGCAAAAGCAAGGCAAGGGACATCAGTGCCTGCATGAAGATGCTGCGCGACCGGTATGAC